>DVKW01000193.1 GCA_018715855.1 Candidatus Galligastranaerophilus intestinigallinarum | reverse complement strand
ACAGGTTTGGTTTTGAACCTGAAGTTACAATTTATGTTTCAAAAGGAAAATACAGGCTTTATGAATGCGCCATAAGCTACAACCCAAGAACATTTGAAGAAGGCAAAAAAATAGGTGCTAAAGATGGCCTAAGAGCACTATATTGCATTTTCCACTATGGCGGCCACGTTGCACCCGTTCCAATGCAAATTTTACTTTATCTTTTTATTGGCGGTGTTTCAGCTATAGCCAACATTTTATTCTTTATGATATTTAACCACTATAAAATGGATTTAATTTATAGTGTTTGGTTTGCATTTATAATTTCTGCAATGATAAATTATTTCCTTTGCATTGCAATTTTATTCAGACACAAAGCAAGGTGGACAACATTTGGCGAAATTGTTTCATACATTATAACTTTAGCCATTATGGGTGCGCTGGATTACATTTGCACCTATGGGCTTATTTTTGTGGGGCTTTCAAGTTTTTGGTCAAAAACAATTTCAAGTTTAATTGGTGTTGTCGGCAATTTTGTTTTAAGGAAATATTTTGTATTTCAGGAGAAAAGGTAAAGTAGGTGTTCTCAAACTTTATTTCTTATGTAAAATCAAAAAAATTACAAAATATTTCATATATTTTAGTAATTGCTTTAATAACAATAACAGGAATATATTTAAGAATTGAGGTATTTTTATATAACCAAGGTTTTTGGAATGATGAAATATTATTGGCGCCATATAATATTATGGAAAAAACTTATTTTGAATTTTTCAAACCTCTTAACAATTATCAGGTAGCGCCACCTTTTTTCTTAATTGTAACAAAATTTTTTTATGAATTGTATACAAAGACAAACGGAATTGAATATTGCGAATTCGGGGTAAGATTTGTTCCTTTGTTATCTTCAATACTGGCTGTTCCCGCCTTTTTTATTCTTTTGTCGAAAATTTTTAATAATAAATATGTTATAATTACAGGCTTAATGTTTTTTTCGCTAAATACGGCCGCAATAAGCTATTCTCAAGAAGCAAAGCAATATTCAACCGAATTATTATTTTCGATAATATTGCTATATATTTTCTATACAATAAACTTTAAAGAAATATCTTTAAAAAAAATAATTTTATATTCCCTTGTCATTGCTATTTCACCTTGGTTTTCTCTTTCTTCAACATTTATCATTGCAACAGGATGCTTATTTTTGGTTTATGAATCCGTTAAAGACAAAACTTTTAATAAAAAATATGTCATATTCTTCGTTCCGATAATTTTAAGCATATTATGCTGGTATTTTATGTTTTATACTCCCACAAATGAAGTTAATTATTCTTATATGCAAAGTTTTTGGAGCGACAAAATGAATGGAATTGCGGGAAATAGATTTTTAAATCAAAATGGCTTTGAAATATTTTATAATCAACTATACGAATTAATTCCGATATTTACGGCAAAGTTTTTGACTGCCATCTTGTTTATAACCGGAATCTTTATTTTATTTGCAAAAAAATACGTCAAAATACTATTTTTAACACTAGCACCTGTTATATTGTGCTGCTTGTTTTCATATTTTGAAAAATACCCGTTCACTTTAAGATTAATTTTATTTTTATTGCCTTCATTTATAATTATTATTTCTTCAGCTACCTTTCTTTTAAAAGATGAAGCAATAACAAAACGAGCATTAATTATATTTTGTATTTGCACAGTGCTTTTTCAATTTAAAGGCAATCTTTACCGCTATATAATTAACAGAACATACATTAAAGAACATTATGATTTTATAAACAATAATTCCGATAAAATTAGCGGTATTATTACATTTCACATACTTGATCATAATTATTATTCAAATTTTTATAATAAAAAAATTAAAATTTATCCGATTGCTCACTATGAAAACAAAAGGGAATATGATGACATTATAAACGGTCTTGAAAAAAACAAATTATATTTATTTTCCGTGCCAAGCTTTGCCAATATTACGGAATACATAGCAAAAGAAAATATGAAGTATTTTATTAAAAATAAAAAAATTAAAGTTTTATACATAAACAAACAAATGGACGAAGCCGGATTACTGGCGGTTTTAGAGAAAATATAAGCACTGTCCCAATTAAATAAAAACCCCTTATCAGTTTTGACAAGGGGTTTTTGCTGTGTATTAAAATTAAAACTATTTAATTTCAACTGTAGCGCCGGCTTCTTCAAGTTTTTTCTTGAGTTCGTCAGCTTCTTCTTTTTTAACGTTTTCTTTAATCGGTTTAGGAGCGCCATCAACTAAATCTTTAGCTTCTTTTAAGCCAAGACCTGTGATTTCTCTAACTAATTTAAGTACCGGAATTTTGTTAGCGCCGGCTGAAGCCAAAACAACAGTTACTTCAGAAGGTGCATCAGCAGCAGCTGCATCAGCAGCACCTGCAGCAGGAGCAGCAGCAACTGCAACGGGAGCAGCAGCTGAAACGCCGAATTTTTCTTCCATAGCTTTAACTAATTCTGATGCTTCGATTAAAGTTAATTTTTCAATTGATTCTAAAATAGCTTCTACATTGCTCATTATTTTTTCTCCTTATTTTTAAATTTTTCTAACTTACGCTTTTGTTTTTGCCACAGCATCGATTGCTCTAACTAACGCACTCATAACGCCATTGATAGAGTAAACAATGCCTGAAGCGGGTGAATTGATTGAACCGAGGATTTTTGCATAAAGTTCTTCTTTTGAAGGAAGATTTGCAAGTTTTTTAGCTTCTTCGGCATCTAAAAGATTGCCATCTAAAACAGCGCCTACTATTTCGCCTTTTTTAGATTCTTTAATAAATTTTGAAACAATTTTAGCAGCGGCAACTTCATCGCCAAAACCAAATGCGATAGCTGAAGGGCCTTTTAATAAAGGTTCAATAGCTTCAAAATTTGTGCCTTTTGATGCGATTTTGCAGAGAGTGTTTTTTGTTACCGTGTAATCGCAATTTTCTTTTTGCAATTTTCTTCTTAAATCGGTAATTTCTTCAACACTATATCCGCGGTAATCGGTAACAACCGCAACTTTAGCATTTTCAAAACTTTTTTTGAAGGCTTCAATTTTTTCGTTTTTGAAAGCTTTTGTTGTCATAATGTTAACCTTTCTTTTGGGTGTTTACATAAAATAAATTTTGTATGCACAAAAACGGTAAACAACTATAAGGTTTTGTTTTCTACCTGAGCAGGAGATTAAGACAAAAATGCCGCCTGCCGTCTTTGGCATAATATAAAATTATACAAAACAAAAAATATTGTCAATTCAAATTTATTTTTTGTAACAAAGCTTTGAAAAAGCTTAATATTCATGGTAATAATTGAATATATCCATTTTTAAGATGATATATATGGAAAATTCAAAAGAAAAAATTGAACACAACGTAAAATTACGGCAGTATTTGGGGCTTATTAATAAAATTGCCAAGGTGGAATATAAGTCAATGGCAGCTCAGCATTTAATAGAATTTGATGAGCTTGTAAATATTGGCATACAAACCGTTGATGTTTTATTTTTATCTCAAAATGAAACAAAAGAAGAATATAACGAATCTTATTTAACAACTGCCATAAAATGGGCTATAAGAAACGAATTAAGGCGACGTTACCGCTGGCATGGCGTTAAAATGCATGCCGATTCAAGCACGGAACCCGACAGAAACGAATTAAGGGAAGCCATTTATAAAACAATTTTATCAACGGATGAAATGCTTGATAATGACAAACCCTTTGAAGTTAAAGACCAAAGAAGAAACCCCGAAGAAACTTGTGAATTTAACCAAATGTCTATTATGCTTCGAAAAGCAATAGCAGAGCTTCCAAAGCGTGAAAGAGAATTAATTGAAGCAAAATTTTTCAAAGAAAAAAAATTGATGGAATTATCTGAAGAATTTTCAATTTCTGCTTCAAGAATTTCAAGAATTATAAAATCGGGGCTTGATAAAGTCAGAGATTATTTAATTCAAAACGATTTAACATAAAATTACAAACAGGTTTTCTTTTTAATGTTTTCTTGGCATTATTATCTTAATTAATTATGAAAATAGAACCTGAAAAATACATTTGTCACCAGCCCGAATTTAAAGGAATTTACAACAATAAAGCCTTTTTAAAGGGGTTAGAAACCATATCCGACCATGGAACAAGCTTTGCTGTGGGCGTTTCTTTGATGTCATCTCTTTTTTTAAGGCCTCTTGCAATACAAATGGCGCCAAATGTTGAAAAAGAAAATAAAAAATATGCAGGGGTAAATTCTGTTGCATCAGGCGTTGCAAGGTTTTTAACAGTTGAAGCTGTTGCAATTCCGATTGAAAATGCAATTAAAAATATAGATAAAAACCCCGATAAATTTTTAAAAAAAGAAACAATTGATACTTTAAAAAACGGGGCAAAAAGCCTAACCGAATCAAGAGATTATAAATTTATCACACAAGTTTTAAAGTTGGGGGTAAATTTTTTAACTTCAATCCCCAAATCAATGCTCACAATTGCATTAATTCCTTTTATTATAGATAAAATTACAAACAAAAAAGCCGAAAAATTGCCCGAAACCCCCTTAAAAAAAGAAAATTACAACCCCGTTTTTTCGCCGTTTTTTAAAGGGAATTTGCAAAATAAATTATCCGGCGGCATAGGCAAAATTTTGGATATGGAAAATGTTCAGAACTTGGCTTTAAAATATAGCAAAAACGACCAAAACATTGCAAGAAACATTTCAATGGCAACAGATGTTTTGTTAACTTCTGCCTTTGCAATACAAACAAAGAAAAACAAAAAAATTGAAGAAGAAAGAAAAAACCCGCTTATTTTAAACAATTTAATTTCAACGGGAATAACGCTTTTAGGTGGTTATACGATTGATAATTTAATTCAAAAAGGCGGCAAAAATTTCCTTGAAAAGTTTAAAACCGTAAATAAAAATAACCCCAAACTTCCAAAATATGTTGAAGGATTGAACATTTTAAGGCCTACTCTTATTTTTGCAGGGCTATATTATGGAGTTTTGCCCGTAATTTCTACATTTTTGGCCGAAAAAACAGATAAAATTGCAAAAAACAAAAATTAAGCATTTGTATTTGTTGGTTTTTGTTTGTCGTCATTTTCATGGAAAGAGGCAATTTTTGTTGCAATTAAGGGGGTTAAAATTCTTTTTGCGCCAATTGAAGCCAAAACAAGGGTTGAAACAGCGTTAAATGCCGCTTTTGCATTTTTTAATTCTTTTGGTGAATTTTTCAGAGATTTAAACAATTTATCCGTAAAAAAGCTTTGGAATTTTTCACTTGAAACAATAAAACCTGCGCCAATTTGAGTTACTGCTGTTGCAACACAGGTGGCAGCGTCCATTTTGGCGGTGAAATTTTTCTTATCTTCGGGAATTTCATCGTTATTTAAAGTGTTTTTAACCCTTAGAGCATAGGCAAAAACATCTTTGGAAACGCTTGTAATCAACAAAGTTCTGGCCAAAAGCTTTGGGTCAGACCCGCTTTTTATTATGTGGTTTTTCACAGGCCCCAAATTTGCAAGGCCTGAAGCCAGTTTTTGAATCATATATTATCTCCTCCTCCGGCTTCTTTTTTGCTGTTAGTTAAAAATGTGTTAAAATCGGGCATATCAACCATTCTGTTCGGGTTTTTGGCAGCCCTTTTTTCATAAATTTTATTCATAATTTTTGGGTGAATATAGTTTTCTATAGCGCACAAAAGGGGCGTAAGGGCAAGAGCTGCAACAAAACAAATTCTGTTTTGAAGGTGAAATTTGTTCTGTCTTGCATGTTCAAAATTTTTAAAAGAAGTCATCAAAGTGTTTTTAATTTTATCGTCAGCACCATCTAAAATTTCCACAATATCTTCTGCCGCTTTTTTGGAATAGCCTTTATTTTTAACGCCTTCAATAAATTCCATTGATTTATTTTTTATTGAAGGTGCTGTATCTGCCATTTTTTCAAAAGTATCAATGAATTTTTCCTTTTGCAATTTTTCATTATAAGAAAAGCCGTTTTTGGCGTTTTTTGCCTTGTCAAAAAAGCCTTTGTCTGCTAAATCGCCAACAATTTTAGAACCTATTGCAAGCACGGGAACTTCTAAGCCAAGTTGAATGAAGGCTGCAACAGGGTTTTTAAAAGCCGAAAATTCTTTTTTATCTTTGGGTTCACTGCTTGCAAGCATTATAACAGCAGGCACAACAACGGCTTTTCCTAAAAAATCACACGCAATGCTTGTGCCTTCGCCTATATCGCCCGCTTTTGCAAAAGATTTGGCAATTTTGGAAGTTATATTTGCTCCACCTTGAAACGGAGTGTTATTAATGCTTGTTTGGTTTTGAACTTTCATGGCTTTTCAACCTTATAAAAACCATAAATATATTTTTTTACCATTTTTTTAAGTTGATTATTTTAATGTAAATTGCTATTATAATATATAAATTTAAAAAAAATGTTGTTATATTGTTTATAAATTAGGGAATTATATTTTTATGAAAACGGATAGATTTTTTGTAGTTGAGATTGTTGATAAATTCTCACGAATGGTAATGCTGTTTTTTGCAGGGTTGGTTTTAGGCGCCGTGTTGGCTTTAGGGTATTATTACATTTTAGAACCCTCAATAGGCGCAACGGTTACATTCATTGCAATTTATTGTGCCGTTTTTGCCACCTACGTTGCAGTTACCAATTCTTTAAGAAAAATAACAAAAGTTGAAATTTTTAAAGATAAACTTTCTTTTGTTTTTGAAAAGAAAAATGAAATTTCATCAAGAAAAGATGTTTATTACAACGACATTAAATCTTACAAAATTTCACCCTTAACGGATAAGAAAAATGCCAAAAAAGAAATTCCCGATAAAGATAAATATTCCCTTAGGGTTTTTGGTTTTAAAACAACGGTTGAACTTAATAACGGCGAAACAATTCAATTCCAAGACAGCTATTCTGACGGCGTTTTAATTTATTCGCCTTCATATATTTACATAATGATTGATGTTAAAAGGTTTAACCCCGGTTTTCCTTTGGTTTTGGAAAATTTTGAATCTAAAAAAGAGCCTGAAAACTTTAACTATCAATTCAAATATTATGAAGAATTAAACAAAAACCTTTCATTATTTCAAAATAAAAGATATTTAATGTGCCTTGTTAAATACACGCTAATTTTTACCATTGTTGTTATTCTTCTTGCAGCACTTGCTATTTGGGCTTGCATTCACTACAAAGTTTTAAGCAGCCAAAACGATTTATTAATGTTTATATATTCCGCTATCGGAATTTTAATAGGCATAATTGTTCCAATGTGGCTTGTTGCAGGCTTAACTTCTTTGGTTGGCGGCAAGTTTAATTTAAAAGCAAAAAATACAATTGAAAAAATTATAAAAGAATAAAATGTTTGTATCGGTAGTTGCGCTAATTTCAAGAATTTTATCAAACCCGATAGCCAATTTTTATCAAAAAAAATTAACGGTGATGGAATCTTCCCTTACCGTTAATTTTTGGTCTTATTTCTTTATGGCAATTTTGTGCCTGCCTTTTATTAAAAATAACCAAATATTAGGCTATAGCTTGGATTTTTATTTATATGTAATTTTAGCGGGGCTTCTTTGTTTTTTGGGCACAATTTGCCTTATAAAAGCGCTTTCAATTGGCGAGCTTTCTATTTTAGGGCCAATTAATTCATATAAATCAATAATAGGTTTAATTGTTGCATTTTTTGTTTTGGGGGAAATTCCGAATATAAAAAGTTTAACAGGGTTTTTTCTTATAATTGGGGCAAGCTTTTTATTTGTTGATGAAAAAGGAAAGTTTATTTTAAATAAAAGCGTTTTATTAAGAATGCTTGCTCTTGTTTTTACAGGAGTGGAAGCTGTTATATTAAAACAAATTATTTTAATGTCGAGCCCCACGGTTTCTTTTGTTTGGTGGGCATTTACGGGGTTAATTTTTTCTTTTCTTTTTGCATTTATCAACAAAAAATTAAAGCCCAATTCAATTAAAACGGTTCAAACTTGCCTTATAATAGGGGTTTTACTTTCTATTATGCAGTTATCAACAAATTATGTTTTTGAAAATTTCAATGTAGGGCTTTCTTTAGCTTTATTTCAACTTTCAAGTGTAGTTTCATTATTTTTAGGGTTTAAGTTTTTAAACGAAAAAGGAATTTTAAGAAAAACAACAGGCACAATTATTATGATAATAGGCTCCATTTTAATTTTATTAAAATAAAAATCCGACACT
>DVKW01000015.1 GCA_018715855.1 Candidatus Galligastranaerophilus intestinigallinarum | reverse complement strand
GTTGCCTATTTAGGGTTTGCACAATTTATATCTTTTTTGATTACAGTTCTTTTTGCAAACAAAAATGAACTTATGCTGTTTTGCGATTTAATTTTATTTGCCGTTTTTTTATATATTTTGAACAAAAGAATAATCTTTAAAAGAAATCAAAAAATACAAATTTTGACAATTATATTTTTAATTTCTTTAGGGATAATTATTATAAAATATTTATCATTCAGGGTTTTTTAAATATTAACTGCAATTATGAATTATTATTTTAAATACAACTCTCCTTTGGGGAAATTATAATGAAAGGGGATGAAATTGGGCTTTCATCTCTTCAATTTGAAGATTTTAACAATTCATTTGAATTAAAAGAAGCAGAAATATTTGATGCTTCAATAAAGCCTGTTGATAAAAATATAAAGCAAACAATGAAAGAATTAAAACTCAAAAAAGGCGAAAAAACGGTTGTTTATAACAAAAATTCAAATCAATCAGAAAAATTATTTTATACATCTGCAATACAAAATTATATTAAAACAAATTTAAAAAGATTAATTCAAGCAGAAGGGCAGCCATTGGAAGATAAAATTTTAACACAAAGCAGAAAAGATTTTGATGCTTTTGTCGGCATTCAGCATTTTACTATACACAACCCAAGAATAACAAAGGACGGATATTTTAAAGCTGTTGTTTATGATAAATATGATTTTGAGTATAGAAAAGAATTAAGCCTATTTGCATATACAAGTTTTGAAGATGCAAAAATGATATGTTCAACAGATTAAACAACTTGGGGTTTTTTATGCAAGAAATGAATTTGCTTTCAAACTATGATATTATTTATTACATTGAACAAAAAATATGGTAAAATTCAAGATAATGAAAAATTTATTAGGTTTTATTTTTTATTTTTTAATAATGTTTTTAGTTATGCCAATACCTTATTTTTTGTTTTTAGGTATTTTTTATTTGGCAGGAATGTTTCTTGTTGCGCTTGAATGTAATCAAACTTTAAATTTATTGATAATTTTCTTCTTGGCTTCAATTTTAGCAATTTTTACACAGTGTATTATTAAGCTATCGTATAAAAGAATAATGAAAGGTTTTTTTAAATTATTAAAACGCTTTTTTAAAAAAATTATGAAGTATTATGCATTTTATTTAGCGTTATTTATTTTTGCAATTTTAACAGCAGATTTTAATAAATTGCTCGAAGCGTTAATTTCTTCTATTTTTATTGTTCTTTGGTTTTATGCTTTTTGTCTTTATTTCATTTTGCCTGTAAGAATAACCAAAAAGGCAATAAAAAACAACTGGAGCAGTTATCTTAATTTCTTTTTTAATAATGTTTTTCTTTTAACTTTAGTTTTAATAATTTTATTTATTGCTACCATCTTCCCTATAATTTTTGGTTTTAGTGATGAATTTATTAAAGTTGGAGATTTTATTATTTCTCAAACACTATTATTTTTTATTTTGCCTGTATATTTTTTAATTTATCTAACCTCACTAATTGAAAAGATTAAGAAAAACTGGCTAAGTAGGTTGTAATTGTTGGTTTTTTGCTTAGCTTACAAACTTTAATATTTACACATTCTTTTTTCTTGAAGCCAAACACCTTTAGTTAATTTGCAGGTTTCTTCACTTATAACAATCGGCCCAATTTCTGTGTTTAAGGGTAAGCCTTCTTTGCAATAACCTGAATCATGGCAAAAATCGGCATCATCATAAAAAATTGTGCAAAATATATATAATGATAAAAATGCAAATACAAAAACAATTGATAATATCTTTAAAATTTTCATGGTTTTCATTATAGCATAACTTAATATTTTGGATTAAGTCCATTCGGCCTGTATTTGTTTAATAAATCAGCACAATTAGCATTTGGGTTATTCTTACCTTGCGTTCTTCCATATCTGTTTGCTTTGTCATCCTCTAGAGAATCTTCAATGCTTGCTTTTAGTGTCATGCCTTTTCTTAATGTATTGTTAAACTGATCTGTAAATTCCCGTCCAAAACTGATTGCTTGCGAAACCGCTACTCCTATATTTCCTCTTTGGGCAGCTTGACAATTTGCTTTTGCATGAAAATATTTATCTTGATATTTTACATTAGATATTTTCATATCATTATAATTTCTTATGAAATCCTCTGCGCTTCTTTGAAGATTTTTTAGTTCATTAATACATTCTGTTAAATGTGCTTTTGAATTCGAGTATCCGCTCATTTTGCCTAAAAGGTTTGTAAAAATTCTTATGTGTGTTGAAATTTGAGCTTTTATTGAATTTACTTTTTCAACTTGTTGTTTAATTGTGTTAATTTCATTTGAACTTGTCATACTTTTCTTCCTTTCTTTTCTACATTTTTATCTTAGCATATTGAAATTTGGGGGCTTTTATTAACCTTGAAAAGCCTTTTATATAAAGGGTTTAGAATAAAAATTAATTTGCATTTTGTTTAAAAAATAAAAATATGATAAATGCAGAATATTAAGAAAACATTTTTATATAAGGCGGGGTTTTAATTTTTATTTATGCTAAAATTCAGGTTATGGATAATAATGAAATTGTAAAAGAAATGCAGGAAGTTGCCCTTCAAATGTACAAAGATGACATTGAAGAAGACCCTGAAATTGAAAATGAATATTTTGATTGTTCTTGTTGCGGCGAATATAAAACAATGGCAGGCAGCATTCAATATGGCAAATACAGGCTTTGCAACGATTGCGTTGTTTTAGCCGAGGTTGGTTTTAAGTTAAATAAGTTTAAAGATATTCAAGAATTAATAGACGCTATGGAAGACAAGCGCTTAGAAGTTATGTGCGAATTTATAAAACAGGATGAAAAATCCGTTAATAATTAATTTATTTATTAAATAACTTTAGTTGTAAGAAACTAAAATTAAATTTCCTCTTGTCCTTATTTATAGCATACATTTGTCTTATAATTGTCCATGGAGACGGAAGCTCTTTTGTTTCATAGCCGTTGTATATTGCTATTTCATCACATAAATATTTTTTAATCATATTTTAATTCTATCAAAAATTATGGCATATAAAAGTGCACGCAATTGCGTGCACTTGCCTGCTTTTGTACCTAGGGAACATGTCTTGCATGCTTATGCCCATTCTCAACAGAGCAAGGGTACAATATTATTATATCATATC
>DVKW01000192.1 GCA_018715855.1 Candidatus Galligastranaerophilus intestinigallinarum | reverse complement strand
GGTAACTTCGCCTTCTTCGCCCATTATATATGGCAAGTTTTTAATTTTTACATCATTAACTTCATCTGCAGGGTGAAAGCTTGCAGGAGCTGTTGCATTTTGAATTTCTGCCGTTTGGCCGAATGTGTAATAATCGTCATAATCTGCAACTTCATATTCATCATCATTATAAATTTCAGGAAGTTTCATAACACTGTCGCCATCTGTCATAATTTTTCCTGCGTTTAATTTTTCAGAATAAGAGCTATCAAAAGGGAACATTGAGGTTTGGTTTTGAACTTCAAAGGGGTTTGTAGCGTCAACCGTATATGCATTGTCAAAAATACTTTGAGCAATTGTTATTTCTTGGTTTTTATCAAGTTCTTTTATATTCTCAATGTCATTATCTCGCCCAACCTTTTTTGCAGCAAGTGTTGCATTTTGAACACCGTTATCTTTAAGGGTTCTGATTAAGCTTGAATAATTAAATTTACCTGTCAAATCTCCTGACATGATAATCCTCTTTTCTTCTCTCTTTTGTATATATAAAGTATAGCTTTTTAAAATAATTGCCTTTTTGTAACATTTTGTTACAAATAAAAATCGGGCCTTATGAAGCTAAGTTCAAAAAGCCCGATTTATTAATGTTTATAGACTATTTAATTTCTTCAAATCCTCTTGTTTTGTTTTCGGTGATTAATTTTTCGATAAAATCTTCTTTTACCATTTCGCCAATTTGGCCAACGCCTCTTTTTCTGATAGCAAGGGCGCCTGTTTCAATTTCTTTGTCGCCAACAACAATAACATAAGGAATTTTTTTATTTTGCAGGCAATCTCTTATTTTATAGTTCATAGATTCAGCTCTATCGTCAAATAAAACTCTTAAGCCTTTTTGTTTCATTTCAAAGAAGAGTTTTTCACAATATTCATTGTGCCTTTCTGCAATTGGAACAATAGCTGCTTGAATTGGCGCTAACCAAACAGGGAAAGCACCTGCATAGTGTTCAATTAAAATGCCGTGGAATCTTTCCATTGAACCGAAAATTACCCTGTGAAGCATAACAGGTGTTTTAAGAGCGCCGTCTTTATCTTGATATTTGAGGTCAAACCTTTCCGGCAGGTTGAAATCTAATTGAATTGTAGCACATTGCCAAGTTCTTCCGATTGCATCTTTAAATTTAAAGTCGATTTTAGGGCCATAGAATGCGCCATCGCCTTCATTTATGTCATATTTCATGCCCCTTTTATCCATTGCTTCTTTTAAGCCTGCTTCCGCTCTTTCCCAATTTTCAAGAGAACCAACGTAGCTTTCAGGGCGGGTGGATAATTCAACTTCAAATGTCATATTGAAAATTTTCATTGCATCAACAACAAAATCAATAATTTCGTTAATTTCACCCACAAGCTGTTCAGGTGTGCAGAAAATGTGGGCATCATCTTGAGTGAAGCCTTGAACACGGGTTAAGCCGCCAAGTGCGCCTGATTTTTCTTTTCTATATACTGTTCCAAGTTCTGCCATTCTAATCGGCAAATCTCTGTATGAGCGCCTTTGAGCTTGATAAATTAAAATGTGGAAGGGGCAGTTCATTGGTTTAATTATGAATTGTTCGTCTGAATCTTCTTCTTTTTGAACAAAGAACATATTTTCTCTGTAATGGTCTATATGGCCTGAAATTTCCCAAAGTTTGGTTTTTGCAATGTGGGGAGTATTAACAATTACATAGCCTCTTTTTCTGTGTTCTTCTCTCCAATAGTTTTCAATGTTTTCTCTTACAACTGCCAAATTCGGGTGCCACAAAACAAGCCCTGAACCAATTTCATCATGGATAGAGAATAAATCCAGTTGAGTTCCCAATTTTCTGTGGTCACGTTTTTTTGCTTCCTCAACCATTGTAAGGTAAGCGTTTAAGTCTTCTTTGGTTAAAAATGCAGTTGCATAAACCCTTTGGAGCATTTTATTTTTTTCATTCCCTCTCCAATATGCGCCTGCAACCGATAAAAGTTTAAAAGCTTTAATCGGGCGGGTATTTTCAAGGTGGGGGCCTGAGCATAAATCGTTAAATAAAACGTTGCCATCTTTATCTTTTGTTAAATATAATGTAGGATTATCATTTTTGTGTTCTTCTAAAAGTTCTGCTTTATAAATTTCGCCTTGAGCCTTAAATTCATCAATTTGTTTTTGAACATCTTCTATATAATGTTTTTCAAACCTTAAATCCATTTTAACAAGACGTTTCATTTCATCTTCAATTTTTTTAAGGTCGTCTTCACCTAAACTAACGCCTTCTATGTCAAAGTCATAATAAAAACCGTTATCAATAGCAGGGCCAATTGCAAGGTGTGCATTGGGGTATAAATTTTGAACGGCTTGCGCCATAATGTGCGAGCAAGAATGCCTTAGGGTGTGTAAATCTATGTTTTCCATCAATTCTTTCCTTCAAAAATATTTAACATTAATAATTTTACCACCAACAATAAAAAATATAAAACAAGTTTAAAAGCCTTTAAATAAAGAACTTGCCCCCTATTTTTTTGCCGGTTTTAAAAATTGGTATGATTAAAATATAAGGAAAAAAGGAAAGATTATGACAAAATTACAAGGAAAAATAAGAAACGATTACTGGATTTGGAAATCAGAAAAAGGAAAAAATACTTCTTGAAAAATGCAAATCACTTGATGGCAAAATATTTTATTTTGAAGATGAAATACCTGAAAAACCCCACCCTAATTGTAAGTGTGAAATTGTAAAAGTTGTTTCGGAAGAAAAATATGAAAATTGTGATTGTAAAGAACTTCTAAATAAAACACAAAATGCGGTTGAAAATATAATTGCGGAAACAAAAACTTATTTGGGAACAATACAAGAAATAAACACCGATTGCGAAATAAACAAAGAAAGTTTGCGGGATTTACTAAATAAAGCTTACGTTATAAAAGACGAATACGAAAATGAACTTGCAAAACATCTTAAAACCTGCGCCAATAATAAAGACGAAGAATACAAAGAAATAACACAAAAAATAATAGATTTTGAAAAGTTAAAAAAAGAAAATGAATCCAATTCAGCTAAAATATATGAATTAAATAAAAATTTTCAAAATTTTGACAAAGAAACAAGGGTTCATCTGGTTGATATTCAACAATTAAAAGAATATTCAGCCGATACACCCCATAAAAAAGACGAATGTAAAATTTTAGAAGATGTTTTAGATTTACAAACTAAAACCAAGCTTGTAAACAGCCAATTTCAAGATTATAAGAAACAAATGGCAGCGGTGAATTTAAAAAATGAAAATATTAGAAAAGCTGTTGTTTTGCAATTAAGGTTCATTGAAAATAAAAAATCCAAAACAAAAACAATATGTTTTTGTACATTAAAAAAAGAATTGGGCGAACTTTTAACAAAAGATGAAAATAATAAAACAACCCGCATCGAAACATACAATGTTAATAAAAAAGCTGGTAGCAATGCGCATTCTTTGAGAGAAACTAACAACAATGCGTATTTTTCCAAAGAAACGCTAAAAAAAGCTAGTGATTTTATAGCAAGCCATGAGGGATGTGCCCTCGAAGCATACAAGGATACAGGTGGTAAATGGACAATTGGTTATGGACACACAAAGAATGTTAAACCAGGAGACAAAATAACTAAAGAAGAGGCTAAGAAATTCTTGAGAGAGGACTTTGACTCACATAGTTATGTTCTTAAAGAAATAAAAATTCCTTTAACTGAAAATCAGAAGATTGCTATTGCCAGCTTTGTTTATAACATTGGTGTAAGCGCTTTTAAGAATTCTGGGGTATTCAGGGAACTAAACAATGGGAACATAGATAAAGCAATTCAAATACTTGCACAATATACAAAAGATGATAAAAAAGTTGAACAACCGGGATTAGTGCGGAGAAGAAATGAAGAAATAAAATTATTCTATACTCCAGATTAATTTTGTTTATTATCGCAAATTGCAAAATAATAAACATCTCCGTTTGTAAATGCGCTATATGGGCCATAAGCTTTATTTGGCTTAAATTCTTCG
>DVKW01000191.1 GCA_018715855.1 Candidatus Galligastranaerophilus intestinigallinarum | reverse complement strand
TTCATTGTTTATTTTTTTATAATTTTCAACAGGGTTTTCTTCTGTCATATCAACAATATGAATAAAGAATTTGCACCTTTCAACATGCCTTAAAAATTCATACCCCAAACCAACCCCTAAATGCGCACCTTCAATTAGCCCCGGGATATCTGCCACAACAAAATTTCTGCCATCAGGGTTTTTAACAACACCTAAATGGGGAACAAGAGTTGTAAAGGGGTAATCCGCAATTTTTGGCTTAGCAGATGATATTCTTGAAATAAAGCTGGATTTTCCCGCATTTGGCATGCCCAATAAGCCTATATCTGCAATCAGTTTTAATTCAAGTTCTAATTCTCTTTCAACTGATGCTTCACCCGGTTCAGAAAATTGAGGGGCACGGGAAGTTGATGTTGCAAATTTTGCATTTCCTCTGCCGCCACGGCCGCCTTTTGCAATTAAAATCGTTTTTTCATCTTCATTCATATCGGCAATAATATCGCCCGTTTTTAAATCACGAACAATTGTTCCAACCGGTACTTTTACATAAATATCTTTGCCGTTTTTTCCGTATTGGTTTTTAATTCTGCCGTTTTCGCCGTTTTGAGCCTGAAAAATTGACCTGTAGGTAAAATCCAATAAAGTTGTCATGCTGTTATCTGCTACAAAATAAACGCTGCCGCCATCTCCCCCATCGCCGCCATCCGGGCCGCCTTTATCAACATATTTTTCTCTATGCCAAGCAACTGCGCCATTGCCGCCTTTTCCTGATTCAACTTTAATTTTTACTTTATCAATAAATTGTGCCAAAACCTTTTCCTATAAAAACTTTTCCCTACATTCAAGTTTACAATAAGCTAAACCCTATGGCAACAAAAGATAATGTTCTTTTAACAAATTAAAATATTAATAAATAATTAAATTAAATAGACAAAAAGATTTGATAATCTATAATGTAATTATTGTCTTAAAATGTGATAATAAGGAGCTAAAACTTTATGTCCGATGATAAAAACCAAACAAACCCGTTTGCAGAAAACGAAGAAATTAAAGAAGAAACAAAAGAAGATATAAAAGAAGAAAATATTGAATCTAAAGAAGAAGAATTTAAAAAAGAATTAGACGATATAAATAATAAATATTTAAGGCTTGCAGCCGATTTTGACAACTACAGAAAGCGCCAAGCACAAGAAAGAGAAAGCCTTTTAAAATATGGCGCAGAAGATACGTTGAAAAAAATTATTCCTGTTTTGGATACATTGGAAAGAGCCAAAAATTCAATTGAAAAAACGGAAGATATAAAAACAATTAAAGACAGTTATGAAATTTGCACAAAGCAATTTTTAGACATTTTGGAAAAAATCGGCTTGAAAAAAATTGAAGCCAAAGATAAACCCTTTGACCCAAACTTAATGGAAGCTGTTATGCAAACAAAAACAAACGATGTTGAACCCCACACGGTTATAGCAGAGCTTCAAGCAGGGTATCAGCTTTTTGACAGAGTTTTAAGACCAACGATGGTAAATGTTGCGGTTGAAGACGATGAGGAAAACAAAGAATAATGGACTATTATGAAATTCTAGGCGTAGAAAAAACCGCAACAAAAGAAGAAATAAAAATAGCTTTCAGAAAAAAAGCGAGGCAATTACACCCCGATGTAAACAAAGCCCCTGACGCAGAGGACAGGTTTAAAGAGCTTGGAAAAGCTTATGAAGTTTTATCGGATGATGAAAAACGCCAAGTTTATGACAGATACGGCGAAGAAGGCATAAATAATTCGGGCTTTGGCGGCGGCGGGCCTTTTGAATATGGCTTTGGCGGCTTGAATGATATCTTTGAAGCATTTTTTGGCGGCTCTATGGGCGGTTTTTCATCAAGACAAAGAGACCCTAATGCACCCATCCAAGGCGATGACCTTAGAATGGATATTCAAATTGATTTTAAAGATGCCATTTTTGGGGTTGAAAAAGAAATTAAAATTAAACATTTAGAAACATGTGAAGAATGCATGGGCACAGGCAAAGACAAAAACGCAAAACAAACAACCTGCAAAACCTGTAACGGCATGGGTAGAGTTCAACAAAACACAAGAACAATTTTAGGAAATTTTACTTCCGTTACCACTTGCCCAACTTGCAACGGCACAGGAATTGACCCGTCATCTTATTGCAAAAAATGCAAAGGAAGAGGAGCCATACCAAAAGAAAAAATTGCAAAAATTAAAATCCCGAAAGGTGTAGATTCAGGCTCAAGAATTCGCCTTGCAAACGAAGGTGACGCAGGCAAAAACGGCGGCAGACCCGGGGATTTATACATTGTTTTATATGTAAAAGAATCAAATGAATTTATAAGAGATGGTGTTGATATTCATACCGTTCTTGAAATTTCAATGCCGCAGGCAGTTTTGGGGGATGAAGTTACGGTAAATACCGTTGATGGAGAAGAAAAACTTCATATACCAAGCGGCATTGAAAACTTAGAAAAGCTTTTAATAAAAGGGAAAGGTGTGCCATACCTTGGTAAGGAAGGACAAAGAGGCAACCATTATGTTACAATTAAAATAAAGACACCTAAAAAATTAACAAAAGAAGAAGAAGAACTTTATAAAAAGCTTTTTGAAATTTCAAAAAGAAATGACTCAGATAAAAAAAGCGGTATAATGGATAAAGTGAAAACCGTATTCAGATAAATTCGGGGGATAGATGAAATTAAATTTTAAATTTAGTGCGCTTGCAGCTTTTTGCTTATGTTTTTTGATTAATAATCAAGCTTTTGCTTCAAGGCTTCCTGATGATACGTGGGAATTTATCAAAAAAGAACTGCCAAACGCAACCCAAAGGTTTGATTCCGTTATTATTTTGGATGCAAACACAATGTATGTTCCTCTGTATCCTGCCGAAAAATCAACCGTTGATAACATTAAAATTGATTACACCTACCCCAATAACCAAACCCTAAAACAAAAGCCTGAAGTTGTTATTTTAAACAACAACTACGTTTTAATGAAAATTTTTAAAGATAAAAAAGGCAATTTCACAATTACAAAAAATGAAAACCTGCCAAGTGAAGTTAAATTGGGCGTTATGCCGCAAGATATGCTTGTGCCTACAGGTTTTAAAATTCCTGAAAGTTTAAAAATTATTATGGGCGACCTTTTAATTCCAAACAGGGGCGATAACCTTTTAATAACGACATCAGATGCCACTTTATCAGATGATGAAGAAACCGCAGATATTGTTCCTATGGTTGAATTTAAGGATACAAAAACATTTATTGCAAACAACAAAACAAAATTTGTTTTGGTTTACGACAAAGGCGGCGCTGCTCCTTTATATGAAATTAAACTTTCGGGGCTGCCGAATAAAATCATAGCTTCCCCCAAAACAAAATTTGCACTTACCATGTATTTTGGCAATAAAACCGCAGAAATTATTGATTTAGTGAATGAAAGAGTTTTAACCAAAATAGATTTTGAAGATATTCCGACAGATGCAGATATCGACATAGTTAATCAGATTGCATATGTTACAAGCGCCAGAGCAAATTCCATTTATATGGTAGATTTAAACAACGCAAGCTTGGCAAAAACAATTAAATCAGACAGAGCACCGAATAAAATTTCAGTTTCGGGGCAAGATAACGTTTTAGTTTTTAATGACAAAAACAACGAAAATATTTACATAATGGATTTAAAATCGGGAACTTATTCCATTAAAAAAATTGCAAATGTTAAAAATTTATCAAAACTTTTAATAAAAAACGGCAAAATTATTGCGCTTTCAAGAACGCTGAATAAAGGCTATATTTATAAATTAAACAGTTTTGAATCTGAAAACCCTGCTGAATTAATTGCAGAATTGGATTTAGCGGAAAAGCCCACGGACGTTCTTGTTTACAAAGATAAAGCATTTATACTTTGCTCAAAAGAAAATATTCTAAATGTTTATGATTTTGCCCAAAATAAAATGTTAGAGCCTATTGCGCTTGATAAAAACGGTTTTTATTCAAAAATAACCTTAATTCCAAATAAATCAAACGCAGTTGTAACGGGCATTAACACCAAAAAAATGATTATTGTTGACCTTGAAAATAACAAAACGGAAAAGAAAGCAAAATCTGAAATAGACATTGCAGATATAGTTATTTTGGATAAAAACCCGCCCATAAAACCTGCGGTTGATATTAAAGAACAAAAAGAAGAACCAACGGAAGAAACCGTTTTAGAACCAATTACAGACAGCGAAAAGGAACCCGCTCAAGAACCTGTTCAAGAACCGGTTGATAAAAATGTTGAACAAGAAAAAGTTCAAGAGGCTATTTAAAAAATGAAATTTAAAGAAGCACTTGATAAAAGCAAAATTGTTCATCAAGATAGCATTGAAAAACTTTTTGATGCAGAAACATCAAGCCTTCTTTTAAAATTGGAAGAAACAATTCAAGACTTTTGGAATGTAGACAGGCCGAGCGCAAATTTTTTAAACCTTTTAATTCAAATAAAAAATGTTCAATCTGCGCTTGAAATTGGCACATCAAACGGCTATAGTTCGATTTGGCTTGCAAAAGCGCTTAAAAAAACGGGCGGCAAATTAACCACTCTTGAATATTGGCAAAAAAGAATGGATTTAGCGCTTTTGAATTTTAAAAAAACAAATGTAGATGACATTATAACCCCGATTGTAGGCGATGCCATTGAAATTTTAGCCGATATGAACAAAAAGCGTTCAATGGAATTTGATTTTATTTTTGTTGACGCCAACAAAGCGGAATATATTCAATATTTTAATTCATTTGACCCCCTTTTAAAAAAAGGCGGGGTTATTGTTGCAGATAATATTTTATCTCACTATAAAAAAACGAAAGATTACGTTGAAACCCTTCTAAATCACCCAAATTACCAAAGCCAGCTATTAGATTTTGATGCGGGAATGCTTTTATCTTATAAATTAAACCAATAAAAAAGCAAGGCTAAAAAACCTTGCTTTATATTTATCAAAACCATAAATTATCTTAAAAATTTCAAATAAAGATAAATTGTGCTTATGGCAAGTGATAAGAATACAACCATAACCCCATATTTCATAAACTTCATAAATTGAATGGGGTGGCCTTCTTTAGCTGCATTTTCACTAACAATAACGTTTGCTGCAGCACCGATTATTGTCATGTTGCCGCCTAAGCATGCACCCAAAGATAATGCCCACCAAAGAGGGTAAGCATAAGCTTCGCCCATTGCTTTTTCAATTTCAACAAGCATAGGCGCCATTGTTGCCGTATATGGGATGTTATCTATGACACCTGAAATAATGCCTGAAGCCCAAAGAATAATCATAGTTGTTGCGGTTTGGCTTCCTTCGGTTACTTTTAAAACCCAATCTGCCATAAGTTTAATGCCGCCTGAAGCTTCTAAGCCCCCAATTATAACAAACAAACCAATGAAGAAGAAAATTGTATTCCATTCAACATCTCTTAAAATATCTGTCGGTTTTTCGAATAATAAAAGAACTGATGCGCCAAGCATTGCAATTATGCAGGTTTCAATATGAATAATATCATGCAAAATAAAACCTAAAATAACAAGTGCCAAAACGCCAACCGAACGGTACATTAAATTAAAATCGGTGATTGTTTTTGAATTGTCAATCTTAACCACTTCTGCCATTTTTTCTTTGTCTGCCTTTAACATTTTTCTAAAGCAAAGAACAAAGAAAATAATTGCTGCAACTAAAATAAGGGCGACAACGCCTGTTAATTCTTTCACAAAATCCATAAAAGTAAGGCCGCCTGCAGAACCTATAATGATATTCGGGGGGTCGCCTATAAGGGTTGAAGTTCCGCCTATGTTTGATGACATAATTTCAGCAAGCAAAAATGGAATCGGGTTGATATCCAATTTTTTAGCAATTGAAAATGTAATAGGCATAATTAAAATAACCGTTGTAACGTTATCTAAAAATGCACTGACAACTGCCGTGAAAGCTGCAAGAGTAATTAAAACTTTAACAGGATGCCCTTTTGTAAGTTTTAAAAGTTCATTTGCAATATAGTTAAAAACACCGCTTCTTGTTGTGATTGCAACAATAATCATCATTGAAACAAGAAGGAAAATTACATTAAAATCAATAAAATTTACAAAATAGTGAGGGTTAATTACACCGTCAACTGCTTTTGTTTGACTAACAAGCCCCAAAATAACCGTAATTGCAGCCCCTAAAAGCGCAATTGTAACCTTTGGGATTTTTTCAAGCGCAATAAAAATGTATGCAACTAAAAGCAAACCTGCCGAAATCACCACATTATGCGCATTTACAAATTGATGAATAAATTCCATAATCTCTCCTTAAGCTTTGTGTTGGTACGCAAGCACGGAAGCAATTGCAACAGCAATTTCTTCTTCTGCGCCCGATTGCTTTTTTTGTTGTTTTGTATCAACGGGAACTTCAACAGGGAATTTAACATTAAGCCAATCTACAATTTTTTTTGTAATATCTGTTGTAAAAACCATTAATGTTAAAAACACCATAACGATTACCATGCCGACAATGGTAACGGTTAAAGATAGCTGCAAGTTCTGCATTAATAATTCCGTATTCATTATATATTCTCCTTTTTTGGATTATCCTTAAATATTTTAAACTTTTTAGTTGTAATTATATTTAATTTAAACCATTTTGTTGTTGTGTTCGCCAAAACACGCACTTGTTAATTCTTTCAGCTATTCCATAAAAAAATAAAAAAGCTTTAAAATAACGTTTATACGAATTCGGCCATCATGCCAACAATAATAGTTAAAACAAAAAAAATATTCAAACAACTAATTAGTTTAATTTTTATTCAAATTTTTCTAAATAAATGTTGTAAAGCCCGTCAACAAGAATAAACCTGCCCAAGGTTTCAACTTCAACAAAAAACTTTAATGCTTCAACAAAACATTTATTTTCGCAAAAACCGCCGGACAAGTAAATTTTATTTGGCCTTTTTGTAAAATTATACGCATTAAATGCAACACCTGTTATAAACTTTGAAATTGCAACTTCTGGGCTAATTCCACCTGAAACATCATCCATAATTTTTTCTAAACCGAAAATGCCGCAAGTAACGGGGTATTTTTCTTTATTTGGAATTAAATTTTGAACATCCACCCCATAAAATTTTAAAAGCATTTCTATTGTGGCGCCCGTTGCACTTGCACAGTTTGTGTTCCAATCCATATCTTTAAAATTGCCATTTTTGAATTGAACCCATTTGGCATCCCTTGAGCCTAAATCTAAAATAACACCGTTTTTTAAATGCTTAACACCATAAGATAGTGCAACAACTTCATTTTCATAAGTTGTTTTGTTTTTGTTTGAGCTATGGCCTGTTGAATAGTTAAAGTTAATATCAAGGTTTTTTAATTCAGATGTTTTTATAACGGAATATTTTTTGTTCCCTGAATCATCAACTTCTAAAATTTTGCTAAAGGTTGTTCCTGCATCTAAAAAATATAAACTCATTATCTTAACCTCAAAAATGCTTCGATTTTAGCTTTTGTAGAATTATTCGAAATGCCGTCTATATCTATATATAAACCGTTATATTTATCTGCAAGATATTTTGCTAATTGGTTTTTGGCACAAAATGTTTGAGCGAAAAAAACCGTTTTTATATTTGGGTTAACAAATTTTTCAAGCTCAATATCAAATGGCGCCATTTGTTCAACACACCTCATCCAGCCAAAAATATGTGTTTCATTTGGGAATAATTCTAGAATTGATAAATCATTGGGGGGAACGCCCCAAAAACCTGCAGTTGGAATTGATTTTTCAAGGTTTGAATAATCTTTTTCACTTATTATATTATCTGTTATTAATTCAACCTTCTTTTTAAGCGGCAAATTGCTTTCTGAAATATAGAGATTATTTTTTTTATAAGTTTTTTCTTCAAATGTGGAAGTTTCAATGTTAAAACCCATATCAGATAAAATTTCAACCGCAAAAATTGCGCTGTCACATTTATCTCTGCCAACAGGGGCTAAAATTTTTATAATTCTTTCTTTATAAAATATGGCATTATTGAAAATGTTTTTTATAATTGAACAATAATTTACAGGCAAAATTGAAGCTTGCGGGTGGTTGAAATCT
>DVKW01000190.1 GCA_018715855.1 Candidatus Galligastranaerophilus intestinigallinarum | reverse complement strand
GATCTGAAATGAACCTGTATGACGGGTTTAAGGGCATGTGGAATTTTTTGGTTGAACTTACGGGCAACAAAAACCCAATTACAATCATAAGGGCTATCAATATTGCAGTCAGAAAAGTTTTTGCAATAGATGAAATCGAAAGCTTTTATTCATACTACAGGGCAAGAGAAATAAACACGGGCGATGCCGAAAAAGCATATAAAAAGGCATTAAATTTAATTGACAAAGCAGATTACACAAAAGATTTGAAAAAAGCCTTAAAAGAAGGCTTGAAAGAAATTTCAAAAGTAAAAACAGACCCAAACAGAGATATACTTCATGTTGATTTAACAGGTGAAATCTTCCTTGTTTTAGACCCTTTTGCAAACCAAAACATTGAAAAAGAACTTGGCAAAATGGGTGTTCAAACAAGAAGAAGCTTAACCGTTTCAGGCTTTTTAAAAGATGCAATTATTCCAAAATTCTGCAAAAAAGGCGAAACCCACTTAGAAAGAGCATTTAGGCTTGCAAAACCCTATTTAATGAGAGATATAGGGGGCGATGCCTTAGAATGTATATCTGATGTTATGTATGCAAGCGAAAGAGGGGTTGACGGGCTAATTCACGTTTCACCTTTTACTTGCATGCCTGAAATTATGTCACAAAATATATTCCCCAAAATGAGAGAAGATGTGGGCATTCCAATTTTATCTTTAATTATGGATGAACAAACGGGCAAAGCAGGCTATTTAACAAGGTTAGAAGCTTTTGTTGATTTAATGAGAAGAAAGAAAATGCGCCAAAAGTTTCAGGAAACAAAAAAAGAAGAAATTAAAGAAGAACAAAAGGAAGAAATAGCCAAATAAGCCTATATTTAAAATTTTAAAAATGATATAATTTTTTCTATGGAAACTCTTTTAAAAATAAATAATCTTAACTTAGGCTTTGAAATCGAAGATAATTTTTATAGTGCCGTAAAAGATTTCTCTTTTGAGCTTCAAAAAGGGTCAATCCATTCTATTATAGGCGAATCAGGTTCAGGCAAAACAATGTCTGTTATGAGCATAATTAAGCTTTTACCTAAAAACGCCAAAATAACAAGCGGTGAAATTTTATATAACGGGGTAAACCTTTTAAATTTATCCGAAAAAGAAATTAATAAAATAAGGGGTAAAAAAATTGCTCTTGTTCCGCAAGACCCTATGACAAGCCTAAACCCCCTTTATACAATTCAAAACCAAATGGTAGAAACAATTTTAGCCCATTATGACTATACAAAAGAAGAAGCAATTGAAATTGCAATTAAGAATTTAAAAAACGTGGGAATAGCTGAGCCTGAAAAAAAATTAAAAGTTTACCCATATGAACTTTCAGGCGGTTTAAGGCAAAGGGTTATAATTGCAATTGCACTTTCTCTAAACCCTGATATTATTATTGCGGATGAACCCACAACCGCATTAGATGTTACAATTCAAGCGCAAATTTTAGATTTATTATCTGAAATTAAAAAACAAGGCAAATCTATTATTTTAATTTCCCATGATTTGGGCGTTGTTAATAAATATGCAGATTTTATTTCAATTATGTATATGGGAAGAATTGTTGAAGAAGCAGACGTTAAAACGCTTTTTAAAAACCCCAAACACCCATATACAAAAGCTTTAATAGAAGCGCTTCCATATAAAAAAGAAAAAAGGCTTAAAAACATAAAAGGTTCCCCAAGCCCAATTACAGAATATATTTCAGGCTGTGAATTTCACAAAAGGTGTGATTTTAAAGAAAAAATTTGCGAAGATAAAATTTTTAAACTTTGTCAACAGCAAGACGGTTCAAAAGTGGCTTGCAGGTTGTTTGATTGCTAAACCCCTAATTTTACTTGGCTTTTATCATAAAAACATTTTTGTCAATAGCAAAAATTAATTTTTACAATACAAAATATTTTGTGATTTTTACCATTCAACCATGCTATAACTAAATTATTCGGAATTATTTCTTATAAGGGGAAGTTAATAAATGAGTGAATATTTAAGCAAAGAAGAAATCAAACACTGGAGAAGTTCATTAGAAAGAATCACTCTTGAAGAATATGCAAGAAGACTAGGCAAAACCCTTAAAGGCGAAAAGCAAACAAATGATATTGTTGATATAGTTCTTCAAAACCAAAATTCAGGTTCAAAATATATTTCAGATGTAAAAAAAGAAACACCGAAAGAAACGGTTATTGAAATTGCCAAAAAATCAATTGATATGGAACAAAACAAAACATACAGAGAAGTTTCAACCAAAGATAAAACAAGAAGATTAAACTTTAATAAACCGTTAACCGAAAGAGAACAAAAGGTTTTGGATTATTTTATTCAAAATACGGACACGATTGTTTATGCTAAAGATTTAGCCAAAGTTTTAAATCTTCCGACAGATTACGTTTATAAATATATTAAAAACCTAAGAGCAAAAATTATTGAAGATGTTCTTGTTAACGCCACAAAAGGCGGCTACAGGCTTACAATTTAACAATTTTGATTAATTAAAAAAGGCGGTATATAATTAAAAGTTATGAATAATAACCTTTTAACTACCGCCTATTTTAATGAAGAAAACTTAAAAGATTCAGATAAATTTTACCTTGATTGCTTTTTAAAATTAAAAAAAGAATTCAACTTTTCTTACTGTGCATTTTTTTATAAAACCCAAGGTAAATATATTCTTTTTCATAAACATTTTTTTGATGAAAATTTTTCAAATTATACCCCCGAAATTAACAAAAAAGATTCTTTTAACAGGTTAAAAATTCCAATAAAAATGCAAGATAGTGTAATTGGTTATTTTTTATTTGTTAAAAAGGAAAATTTTACAAAACAAGAAAAAGAAAAAGCAAAAAAAGTTTGCCTTGAAATTTCATATATAATTAAAGATTTTGAAATTTCAAAAATTTTTCAAAACCAACTTTCCATTCTGCAAAGTGCTATTGTTGAAAAAAACCTTGCAACAAAAAAGCTTGAAGAACAAAATGAAAAATTAATTGAAACAGACAAAATAAGAAGCGAATTTTTGGCAAATGTTTCCCATGAGCTAAGAACGCCACTAAATTCAATAATTGGCTTTTCAACAGCGCTTAAAGATGAAATGCTTGGGAAATTAAACGAAAAACAAAAAAATTATACAAATAAAATTTTAACTTCAGCCATTCACCTGACAGGTTTAATAAACGATATTTTGGATATGACAAAAATTGAAGCCAAAGGAATGAAACTGAATTTGGCGTTTTTCAGCCCTGTTGGAACAATAAAGGAAGTTATTAATATTATTGAACCTTTGGCAAATGAAAAAAATATACAAATTGAACTTATCAATAAATTTGAGGGTGAAATTTTTATAGATTATCAAAAATTAAAGCAAATTATATATAATTTGCTTGGAAACGCAATTAAATTTTCATATGAAAATTCAAAAGTTATAATCAAAATTTATAAAAAAGAAAAAAATGTTTATATCGAAATAAAAGATTTTGGGATAGGAATAGAGAAAAAAAACCACGATAAAGTTTTTGAAAAGTTTGTTCAATTAGATAATATCTATACAAAAAAATATTCTTCAACCGGTTTGGGGCTAACCATTACAAAAGAATTTGTTAAAATGCTTGGCGGTGAAATAAATTTAAAGTCGGAATTAAACAAAGGAACAACGTTTATCTTGAAATTTAAAGTATAAAAAAAGAACCGTTTATTTAACGGTTCTTTTTTGTTGGTGTTTGTTTGGTTAAGCCGCTTTTTGTGCTTTTGCAGCTTCTTTTTCAGCTTGTTTTTGCGCTTTTTCGTAAGCTTTTCTTTCTTTTCTTGACATTTTTGAAAGGTCAACAGGTTCTTGTTGTTTTGCACCTTGTGCATCATTAGCCCCTGCTGCAGCTTGAGGAGCGGCGCCTATATTTGTAAGAACTTCATTTGCTGCTTGTTGAATTAAAGGTTCAGGGTCATTCATAGCTGCTTTTAAAACAGGTTCAATTGTTTCTTTGTCTTCAGGTTTTGCAACGTATGAAAGAGCTTGAATTGCAGCTAATTTAACTTCTTTTTCATTGTCGTTTCTTGCAGCATTTTCAATTTCTGTGTATCCGATTAAATCGTTTAATTTTAATTGAGGAAGTTGATTATTTGGGTCTTGGGTTGCATTGTATCTGTCAACTTCATCTCTTTGGTTTTTCTGTAACATTGCAAGAGTGAACATTGAAATTACTCTGTTTTTATCTGCCAAAGTTTTTGGTGCTAATTCTTTTGTAAGAGCTTCTTCTTCGGGAGTTAATTTAGCACCTGATGCAGCTTTGTTTATTGCTGCAACTTGGGCTTCTGTCGGCCCTTGAAGAGAAGATGTGTCTTGTTTAACAATATCAGCTAAGCCTCTCATAACAGGTTCAGACAGAACTGCGCTTTGCATTTCAGGTGTTCCTTGGCTTAAGTTTGCAATTTTTGTGATTGCATCTTCTTGTGTTTTATTATCTGTGCTTTTTAAACCTGCAACTAATGAATTTACATCAACTGCATTTTGGTTTTGTTCAGTAGGCTGTTGAATTTGCATGTCAGGTTGAGCAGGTGTTTGCTGTTCAACTGTTGCTTGGGGTGCTTGAGGCGCTTGTTCAGTTGCCGGTGCCTGAGGTGTCAACAAAGGTGCCGGCATTTGTTGCTGGGGGAGTTGTTGAACCTGTTGAGCTTGCGGCATGTACATAGGAGCCTGTGGCATATATTGTTGATATTGGTTCATATAAGGTTGGCTGTACATTGATTGTTGCGGATAAGCATAAATGGGGTTTGCAACATTATTTGTCGGTTGCCCTGAATATGCTTTTGGTTCAAAAATTTGAATGTTAACTGCACTTGCGCTTGGCGTTGCTTGCATCGGATAATAAGGTGTGCCTACTGTCTGCATCATAATTCTATATATCTCCTTTTTGAAATTGTTATTGTTTTGTCGTATTTATAAGTATTCTGAATAATTTCTGTTGCTATAATATCGGGTTCTTTGTTAAATTTATTTTATTTTTTAAGCTATTGTTGAATTTTGACACTTTACATTATTTTACAATTTTGTTATTTTTCTATTATATTGCGCTTTGTAAAAAGGTTTGTTCCGTTTTTAACAAAATCATAGAGCATGGAACCTGCCATACCTATAAGGCCAACTGTTTTTACGGTTTTGTTTTTAAATGCAAGGGTCATGGCTGCAAAACCTGTTGATAGCCAATTGCCTTTCATGCCGTCCCAAAGGCCTTTGAAAAAGCCGGAAACTGCGCCGCCTGCCCTATAAAAGCCTACGGTAAAATCGCTGTTTCTAACTATTTCTTTCATTGCATTATGTTTTTCACTTGATTTATTGAGCATTGAATCGCCCGTATAATCTTTAATATCTTTAATTGCAACAGCTGTTCTTGCCGCTTGGCTTGCGTTTCTTGCGCCAAGTTCACCCGCTTCAATTGCACTTGAAGCGATTGACATTATGGAAGCTGTATTTGCAATAAAATTAAATGCCATTATGCTACCCTTTCACTGTCAACGGGCGGAACCATTTGTTGATTCATATTTGTTGTGCCGTCATTGTTAATTTGCATAGTTTGGTTCATTGTGGCACCGTTTGGTTTTAATAAGGTGTCGGTTTCTGTAGGCGGCAATTTTGTATCAAGCGCATTTGCTTGGTTGTTTGTCGCTTGCAGGGAAGGCGTTGGCATAACCGTTTGGGTTTGGTCCATTGCCTGATTATTGTTTAAACCTTGGTTTTGGTTTAAATTTGCACCTTGATTTAGTGCTGCCGCGTCTGCATTTGCCTTATAGCCGCTCATTTTAAGAAGAATTTGAGAAGCA
>DVKW01000189.1 GCA_018715855.1 Candidatus Galligastranaerophilus intestinigallinarum | reverse complement strand
CCTTATAAAAGGCGGCTATTCAAGCACAGGCGAAGTTTTATATGATTTTTTTAATGAAGCAAACATTGAAATTTCAAAAGAAATGGCCGAAGCTTTATATGTTGCTATTTTAACAGATACAGGCTGTTTTAGATATGAAACGGTTACAAAAGATACATTTTTGGCGGCTTCAAACTTAATGCAAAAAGGAATTGACACATCACAAATTGCCAAAAAATGCTATGATAACAAGCCAAAATCAATGATAACATTTCAGGCGGAAGTTATTACAAATGCAAAATTTACTTTAGGCGACAAAGTGGCATATGCAATCATTACACCTTCTTTAATGAAAAAATTTAATGTTAAAAACGAACACACGGAAGGTATTGCAGAAACCCTAAGAAGCATTAAAACGGTTGATATTTCAATTCTTCTGAAAGAAAACGAAGAAAAAATTACAAAGGTTTCTTTAAGAAGCAAAACCATAGATTTAACACCCGTTGTTGAAAAATTTAACGGCGGCGGGCACAAAATGGCTGCAGGGTGCACAATAAAAAAACCTGCAAAAGTTGCAATAGAACTTCTTTTGGATGAACTTATAAAATATGTATAATCTTTTAAAAGAATATATAACAAATTTAATAGACAGTATTATATCTGAAGATTTTGCAAACGCCGCAGGCGAAATGGCATATATGCTTGCAATCGGCATTTTTCCTTTTATGCTTTTTTTAACGGCTGTTTTTGGCTGGCTCGGCAAAAAAGTTTTTGTTACAAAAATCATAATGGCTCTATCAACCGTTGCCCCAAGCGGTGTAATTGACCTTATTCAAGGTGTTTTAAGAGAGGTTACTCTTTTTCAAAACGGCGGCATTATGGCAATATTAGGGTTTTTGGTTACTTGGTTTATGGCATCAAATGCAATTGCCGTTATTATAAAAGGTTTAAACCGTGCAAATAAAGTTAAAGAAACAAGAACCTTTTTGCAGACAAGGTTATTGGCTTTTGCGATGGTTATTTTAAATGCGTTTTTACTTTTTATAAGCGTTAACCTTGTAATTTTCGGTAAAGTCATCATTAACTTCTTGCAATTTTACATTAATTTAAACGATACAATAGCAAAAATGATGTTAATTACAAGATGGCCGCTTGCATTCTTAATGCTCTTTTTGCTTGCAACCGTTAATTATTACGTTTTACCCTGCAAACAATTTTCAATTAAAAGAAGCGTAATCCCCGGGTCTTTATTTTTCTGTATTTTTTGGTTGTTGGGGTCTTGGCTGTTTTCGCTTTATGTAAATGAACTTGGCACGTATAACAAAGTTTATGGCACAATCGGTGCTTTTGCCATTTTAATGGTTTGGCTTTATTATACATCCGTTATTATGCTGATTGGCGGTGAAATTAACGGGCAAACCATGGATAAATTATACGAAAGAAAAAAAGAAGCAATAAAACCGGTTTAAGAATTTTGGGCCAGTTTGCAGTTTTCTTTGTTCACACAGCTTGAATCAGGCTCGGGGTGAATTACAACGTTTGTGTTTTTTAATTTATGTTCAAGGTCAAATTCAATTTTGTCGCATAAGGCGTGAGTATCTTTAAGCGTCATTAGGCAGGGGAAATAGATAACAAGCACAATGTTTTTAACACTTCCCGATTTTGAAGTTTTAACAGATTTAACCCCTTTTATTCCATGGGCTTTATAGCTTTCTAAAATTTCTTCAATTTTGTTTAAATCGTCTTTTGGAAGGCTTGAATCTAACAAAGAATCTGCGGTTTGGCTTGCTAAAGTTATTCCTGTTTTTAAAATCATAATTGCAACGGCAATTGCTATAACAGGGTCTAAAATGCTTATATTTGTTATTTTAACGGCAACAAGCCCCAAAATAACCGCAAGTGAAGAATAAACATCCGCCATCAGGTGGTGTCCGTCTCCCAAAATTGCGCTTGAATCAGCTTCACGGCCTTTTAAAAGAAGAATTTTTCCCACAATAAAATTTATTACAACAGATAAAACCATAATCAAAATGGCAAAATCGGTGTTAATTTCAACATTTCCTTCGTTTGAAATAATTTTTTCAAAACCCGCCCACAAAATAAAAAGGGCGCTTATTATAATTAAAATTGCTTCAATAAACCCTGCCATATCTTCATATTTGCCATGGCCGAATTGGTGCTTTATATCTGCAGGTTTAGATGATTCCACAACAGAAAAAAACGCAATAAAAGAAGCGATAAAATCTCCAAACGAATGAAGCGCTTCTGATAATAAACTTATAGAGCCGGTAAAAATGCCGGTCAATAATTTTAAAAGTGTTAAGCTTCCGTTAGATAAAACAGAAACAATTATAATTTTTTTATTTTTATCCATAATCTTTGCCAAAACTGAATTTTACACAAAATATTATCACATAAATAGAGTATTTGAGAATTAATATATTTGTTTATTAATTTTTTATTGTTATAATGCAAATTGTAGGATAGAATTAGGAGCCGATTTTGAATTCCCAGCCCATATCGGAATTGTTTCTTCATAATATTGATGTTTTGCCCCTTTGGGTGAAACAGGTTTTGTATTTAAAAACAAGAGATAAATTAAGGGAAGAATTGGCTGAATTTTTGGATGTTTTGGTTACGGATAATTTAATGCAATATTATGTGCCAAAGCTTACCTTTGCAGGCAGAACAGAGCTTGAAACAAGAGAAAAAAGGCTGCCTGAAGAATTTTATACATTTTATAAATGCGTTCAAAACGGGAACGATTTATTTGAAATAACTTTAGCAAACTATTGGACATTCACTCAAACCTGCTCTTTGTTTGTTCGCTCAATAGAGCTTCAATATGTGAATATTCCCGAAAACGAATCTATTATTTCAATTGCGCAATTTATGGCAGGCAAAATTAGAACAGGCGAAATGTTGAAACGCTTGGGCAAAATTGATGTTATGCAATTGGAAAAAGCAATAAGAGTTCAAAAAGAAAGAAACGAACAAAATAAACCCGTTAAAATGGCCGAACTTATGATTGAATTAGGCTATATAACGGAAAAAGACGTTAAAATTTTGCTTGCATTTAAGGATGATGCCAAAAAACGCTTTGTTATGGGCATTGGTTTTTCTCTTGTAAAACCGAGAGATGAGCAAGAAACCCAAACTCTTGTTCGTGGCATGCAAAAAGAAATTAAGCGTTTGGATGAAGAAAACAGAATTTTAAAAAGCCGCTTGAGAAAGATATTAAATATTAAAGAATAACCATGGAAAACCCTGAATACAGCCCATTATTAAATATATACAGATCAGATTACATTGATTCTTGTTTTTATGCCATAGCAGGCCTTTATGATGTGAAGGGCACAATTATGGAAGCAGGAAGCCATAATGGCGCAAAGTTTTTTTTAAGAAGTATGATGAAACCCATTCAAGCTTCAATTTTAGCGGATGAGAAAATTTATGATTATTTTAATTTTT
>DVKW01000188.1 GCA_018715855.1 Candidatus Galligastranaerophilus intestinigallinarum | reverse complement strand
CCTATTAACATGATAAGCCCTATTTGAGCATAAATGTCAAGTTGGTTTCCTGTAACATATTGAAGGAAAAGTGCCCCCAACATTGCAATAGGTGTGATTAACATAACGCCAACAGGCAACATCCAGCTTTCATACAATGCAACAAGGAACAAATAAACAAACACTAAGCTCATTAAAAGAACAGATGTTGTTTGACCTGTTGATTCAATTTCTTGAAGTGATGTACCGGACCAAGCAAAGCTTAAATCAGATTTTAATTTATCTTTTGAAATTTTTATCATTTCATTGATTGCATCACCTGAAGATTGGCCTTTAGCAGGGTTACCTTGAATTTGAATTGAATTATACATATTAAATTTAGTAACACTGTATGGGCCTGTTACAGGAGTGATATTTAAAACTGAACTTAATGGAGCAGATTTACCGTCATTTGTTTTGATGTAGATTTTATCCATATCTGATGGAACACCCCTATAGGGTTCATCTGCTTGCATCATAACCCTAAATACCCTGCCTTGAAGGTTAAAGTCGTTTACATAATAAGCACCGAATTGTGATGACAAGGCTGCAACAACTTCAGATTCAGATATATTTTGGGCTTTTAATTTTTGGTAATCTATATCAATTAAAAACTGCGGAATATTTGCGTTGAATTGGGTAAACACGCTTGATAATTTTGGGCTTTGATTAGCTGCAGCCATCAAAGAAACCGCTTCATTATATAATTCCTGCGGAGTTCTGCCGCCTTTATCCAACAATTGATATTCAAAGCCGCCAAACATACTCATACCTGAAATTGCAGGCGGAACGAACGTTACAATTTGAGCTTCATTATATTGAGAAGTTATTTTTGCAATGCTTTGTTTATAATCAGCCAATGTAGTTGCCCATTTTGCTTTTTCTTCAGGGCTCATAAACAGTTTTCTTAATTTTGAAGGGCCTTTTCTTTCTTCAAAAGATTCAAAAATTGTGAATATCAAGGCTGTATTATCGCCGTTCATACCGACAATACCACCAATTTGTCTGATGCCGGGGAGTTCCATTAACTGTTTTTCAATTTCAATAGAAAGGTCAGAGGTTTTAGATAATGAAGTACCATCGGGCATAATTATGTTTGTTAAAATTGCGCCCATATCTTCTTCAGGCAAGAAACCTGTCGGAATGAGCCTGAATAAACCGCCTAAGCTCAAAAGAATTAAAACGTAAACCAAAAGGGTTTTACCGCCGCGTTTTATAAAGTAATCAGAACCTTCCAAGAATACTTTTTTAACTCTGTCAAAGAATCTGTTATATTTTTTAATGCAAATTTCCCAAGCTGATGCTATAAATTCACCCCAAGCTCTGATTTTTTCTTTTGTAGTTGTAGGATGGCATTTTGACCAGTAATCAGAATATAATTCTCTGAATTTTTCATGGAAAGTTCTTGTTGGAATTTCATCTTTACCCCTTAATATTGTTGCACAAAGTGCAGGAGCCAAAGTTAAAGCTACAACAACCGAAAAACCGATTGAAGCTGCAATGGTAACTGCGAATTGCAAAAACATTTTGCCTGAAATGCCCGAAATAAAACAACAAGGAACAAATACTGCCATCAAAACAAGAGATGTTGCAACAACAGCGCCTGTAATTTCTTGCATTGAAACAATTGTTGCTTCTTTAGGGGAAACACCCATTTCAATGTGCCTTTGAACGTTTTCAACAACAACGATACTATCATCTACTACAGTACCTACCGCCAATACAAACCCAAACAAAGTTAATGTATTAATTGATATACCGCATATGGCAAATATTGCCAGAGTACCTATCAAAGAAACAGGAATTGAAACGAAAGGAATTAAAGATGTGCGCCAATCGCCCAAGAACATATATACAACAATTGTAACCAATATAATCGCCAAAACAATCGCATGGACAACTTCTGCCAATGATTCTTTAATTGTTTCAGTTGTATCTCTCAATATTTTATAGCTTATGCCGTCAGGAAAACTTTTTGAAAGTTCAACCATTTTGTTGTTACAATCTCTTGCAACTTGAATTGCGTTAGCATCTGATAATTGCATAACAGACATAACGGCGATTTCTTTACCGTTTAAACGCCCGATACTTGCATAGCTTTCACCGCCAAGTTCAACTCTTGCAATATCTTTAATTCTGATTGAAGAACCATCGGTATTAGACCTTACAATAATATTTGCAAACTGTTCGGGTGTTGTTAATCTTCCTGTTGTTTTTAAGGTAATTTTCATTTGGTGTTTATTTACCAATGGTTCTGCACCAATATCACCTGCAGGAATTTGAACGTTTTGGCCTTGAATTGCCGTTTGCACTTCTAATGGCGAAACATTTAAAGCTGCCATTTTGTTTGCATCCAGCCAAACTCTTATAGAATAATCTCTTGCACCATATACGTTAACTTGGCCAACTCCATTTACACGGGCAAGTTCATCTTTTAAATAAATAGATGCATAGTTTGAAACATCAATTAAGCTTTTTGAATCATCGGGTGAATAAACGGCATACATAACAAGGCCGGCACCTTGGGTTGACCTTTTTGTTGTTAAACCATATCTTTGTACATCGGATGGTAACCTCGGGGTTGCCAAAGAAACCCTGTTTTGAACGTTTACAAGCGCCATATCAGTGTCTGTACCCGTTTTAAAGAATACGTTTAATTGATAAGTGCCGTTGCTTGAGGTACTTGTCATATA
>DVKW01000187.1 GCA_018715855.1 Candidatus Galligastranaerophilus intestinigallinarum | reverse complement strand
GAAAATGTTGAAATTTCTTTCCAGAATTTGGAAAATTTTCTCGACATTTTCATTTTTACGTTCATATTTTCCATTTCGGAAACTACACCTGCACGGTAGGTTTTTACAATATATTTATCTTCATCATTTTTGTAAACATCGTATGTATTAAACGATTTTAAAAGAGTGAAAACGTTATCAACGGGAATTAAACTTTGACCTTTGCCTGTTGATTGGTAATATCTTTGCCCGTCATAGACCAAATCTTGAACTTTTTCAAATTCAATTCTTTCGCCCTCTGCTTCAGCGTACATTTCAATTTCAAATTTATCTGTCGTATCAGATGAAAAATCAATGTCTGCACACAATGTAAGCTCTTTTTTGGTTAATTTATACATAGACATATCGTCTTTTTCAATAAATTCCCAATTCGGGCCTGCTTGTTTTATATAGTAGTTGTAAAAATCTATGGCGTTTTCTTTTTCAAGAGCCAAATTGTTTGTCTGCATTGGCGCAAAACGGCAAGCAAGAAGCATTTGATAGGCTCTTTGCTCATAGTTTGAATCTCTTTTAACCCAATATAATAAATCTTTATCGGGGTCTTTAATTGTTATATATGGGGTTTTTGGGTTTTTGGCGTATGGAACTCTCACACCGTCATATTCAAATTCAAGCGAAGCTTTTAATGATTGATCATAATCTATTCCAAGCTCTACAATACACTTGGGGTCTCTTTTTTCAAATGAAAGCTTTTCCATTTCATCTGATAATTCAACCGTCATGACTTTTCTTAATTCGGGAAGTTCTTCATAAATAAATTTGCCGCCTTCAGCATCTTTTATATCCGTAAAAGAAGATTTTATAAGGTTTTGCGGAAGAACGGAAACCATAACATCTGTTTGGAAAATTCTGTCTTTATATCTTCCCCATTTTAGCCCGCGGGAAAAATATCTGATTTCTTCGAACGGGTAAATTTCACCGCTATCGGGGCGTTTCCAATATAAAGATAATAAAACGTTTCCAACGTATGAAACATTAACAGATAAGCACAATTTCCAAACATCAGATGTAAATAAAATTTTCTTATGCGTTTTAGCGTCTATTACATCTTCCATTTTAGAGAGCATTTTAAAGAAATCATCAAATTTATTAATTTGAACATCATACCAGCCCGATTTTTTATCAAGCCTTGATTGTTTTAAAAGCATTGAAAACATCATGGCTTCCAGCTTTTGAACTTCGTTCAGTTTGAAATCGGGGTCATTTTTTTGCATTTCTAAAACTGCTTTAAAAATGGCTTCCAAATCTCTTATAACTCTTTTTGTGTTCCTGTCCATAACCAAAATGGAGAAGAAATTTTGCCTTCGCTTGGGGTTAAAATGGAAAATATAGCCGCCTTTCGGGTTTTCTGTCATGGGAATATTTTCATCATCAAGGTTTGGTTCTATGTTGAATTTTTCATACATTAATTCATCAACCTGATGGTCTTTAATGGCAGATAACCCTAGTGCTACAACGTGTTTGCACCATGGTTCATCCAAAGGGCAAGAGCAGGAAGGTTTTATTGTTGTTTTGTTGAATTTAATCGAAACGTCATAGTGGTCTTTAAAGTTGCCCTTTACTTTGCCTGTTATGACATTATCTTTAATTATGACATCACTTACTAAATTTTTTTGAAAACATTCATAACCCCTGCGCCAACTGCCGGGTTTAGCTTGCTCTTTAATAAAACTGTTGTTAAAATTGTATTTCACAATAATTCTTATTACCAACTACAAAAGTTAAAATCTTAAATGTGAAACTAAAATAAGGAACTACACTCGAAATTAACTTATCACATGAAAATTCTAGCAAAAATAATAATAAAATCAAGATAATTTATTAATGTTTACACTTTTTTATCATCCTTTGGCGGTTTATCAGGGTTAATGTTTAAAATTCTTACAATTTCGGTTGCAACATCTTTAAAAACAGGCCCTGCAACGGTTGAACCCCAAAGGCCGCCGCCTTGCGGTGAATCTATAACAACATAAATAGTAACTTTAGGGTCAGATGCAGGCAAAAAACCAATCATAGATGTGTATAATTTGTTTGAATAGCCTGTGCCTTTGTCATTTGGGCGCCTAGATGTGCCTGTTTTGGCTGCAACGGTGTAAGCTTCCATTTTGCCCATTGAACGCCCTTGTTCAATGGATTTAACCAAAAGTTCCGTTATTTCTTTGGCTTGTTCATGGGTCATAATGCGCCTTTTTATAACTTTTTGTTCTGCTTCGGCTTCTGAATATTTAATAACATGCGGTGTTATCCAAACGCCGTCATTTGCAATTGCATTTACGGCTGCAATCATTTGAATTGCAGTAACAGAAGCCCCATAGCCATAAGCCATTGAAGCATGGGTTGATACATCCCAAGAAGATGCTTTCGGTAAAAGCCCCGTTGATTCCCCGGGAAGGTCAATTCCTGTTCTTTGCCCAAAACCAAAAAGCTGCAGCGCATCATAATATTCATCCGATGTCATCATTTGTGCAACTTTAACACTTGCAATGTTGCTTGAATGTTGGAATAAATATACAAGGTCAATTAAACCGGGCGCGCCTTTTTCTCTGTAGTCATAGTTGGTAATTTCCCACCAGCCTACTTTCATTTTGCCCGTGTCCATAATTTTTGTATTTTTGTTTATTTTATTGTTTAACATGGCAGATGCTATTGTTATGATTTTAAAAGTTGACCCCGGGGGGTAAACATCTGTAATTGCCCAGTTTTTCATTTCAATTAAAGAATGTTTTTGATAATTATTAGGGTCATAATAAGGGTATTCGGCAAGTGCCAAAATTTCACCCGTTTTTGGTTCCATGACAATAACAGCACCCCTGTAGGCATCTGTTTTTTGAACCATTTGATATAAATATTTTTCGCAAATGTGTTGAATCGGAGAATCGATTGTTAATTTTAAAGTTTTGCCTTTAGCGGGTTTTATTACATCTTCAGGGTCAACGGATAAATTGTAAATAATATCGCCATTTGGCATTTTTTCATATTTAATTGATTTGTCGATATATTTAAGGTAATCCCCCGCAACATATTCAATGCCCCCTGCCATGTCGGCATCTGCGTTGTAATAGCCTAAAATATGCGCTGCCAAGCTGCCTTGGGGATATATTCTTTTATTTTTTGCTTCAAGAGAAATTTCTCTTAATTTAAGCGCTTTAATTTTTTCTGCGGTTTTTCTTGAAATGCCCTTTTTAATTAAAATAACCGATTCATCTTTTGCAAATTTTGAAGCGAGAGTTTTTTTATCTATATTTAACAACGGTTGCAATTTTTCCGCTAATTCATCCGGAGTGTTGTCGTAATACATAGGGTGTGCATAAATATTAAACGAGGTGTCATCCGTTGCAAGCTTAACATCGTTTCTATCTACAATTTCGCCCCTTAAAACAAACGGAGTGGATGCCCTTTGGGTTTTGGCACGGTCTCTATAGCCCCTTATATCAAACACTTGAACCAAAAAAAGATAAATTAAAAGAAGCACTACAAACAGGTTGAATAAAAGCTGCAGGCAGCCTACCCTTTTTTCGAATAGTTTATGAAATTCTCTGTTCAACTTCCCCTAATGCCTCAAAATAAAAAGTCTAGTATCCTAAATACCTGTTGGTAAGCCCTTCATTTTTCTTTTTGTCATAGTTCACATGCGGAACATTTGCCGCCGATAATTCGATAACTTTTTTAGCTCTTGTTAGTGTATTTGATTTTGTAACCGCAAAATCTACATTTGAAAACGATTGAAGATTATCCAGTTTGTTTTGCATATCAACGTTATCATAATTAAGAGCAATTGTTTCTTTGCTTAATTTTCTAAGTTCCATTTCATTTAAAACGACAAAATAATAGCTGACAAGGCAAACTAAAACCAAACACCCTAAAATGCCGCAAAGCACGGTGTTTATTCTTGAAATTATAATTTCTTTATATGATTTTTCTTTTACAAAATAGCCGCTAATAACGGGGTTTTGCTGTGCTCTTGCGTTTCTTTGAATTGGCCTTGCTGTTTGAATGTTGCCATAATATTGGGGTTTTGGTTGTTTTGTATTCATTAATTCAGGGCCAAAAGAGTTTCCTGTCATATCGGGCATGCCCGGTTTAAGCCCATCGCCTTTGCTTTGGGATGAATTTTGATTGTTATTGCTGTTAAAATTAAAATCAAAAGAATTCAAATCTTAAACTCCAATATCGGCTATTTTTTTTGCAGCTCTAAGCTTTGCACTTCTTGAAGGCGGGTTTACGGTAATTTCCTCATCCTTGGCACAAACAGGTTTTTTAGTAAGAATTTCAAGAACCTGACCGCCGCAAGAACAAATTATTTGTTCTTTTTTGCACCTGCATTTTTTGGAATATTCCTTAAAAAAATGCTTTGCAATTCTGTCTTCCAATGAATGAAAACTTATAATACTAATTATACCACCTAAGGATAATAAAGTAAGCACATCTTTTAATGTATTTTCAAAATTTAACAACTCTTGATTAACTTCAATTCTGATTGCCTGAAACACCCTTGTGGCGGGGTGAATTGAAGATTTAACTTTTGGTGTGCAATTTACAATTAAATTCGACAATTGTAAAGTTGTATTAATTGGGCGAGAATTTACGATTGCTTTTGCAATTCTTTTTGAAAAATGTTCCTCTCCATATTTTGAAAAAATTTCAACCAGTTCTTCTTCTTTGTATTTGTTCACAACATCATATGCTGAAAATTTTTGCTCTTGGTTAAAGCGCATATCAAGCGGGGCATCTTTTTTAAAGCTAAATCCTCTTTCATCTTTTGTTAATTGGTGATAGCTTGCACCTAAATCAAAAATAACGCCGCCTGTTATTTTTTCAATTCCAAGTTCGGCTAAAACTTCTTTAATTTCGGTATAGCTTCTATTTACTATGGTTAAATTTTTATATTTGGAAAGCCTTTTTGATGCGGCTTTGATTGCATCTTTATCAATATCAAAAGAAATAAGCCTTCCTTTATCTGAAAGCTTTTGCAGAATTAATTCGCTGTGGCCGCCTGCCCCTAATGTGGCGTCTATATAAATGCCGTCGGGGTTATTTTCAACATTTAAAAATTCCACCGCTTCATTCAGCATGACGGTGTAGTGGGTAAAATTTTCATTTTTAAATAAGCTTTCAACCATAATTTTCAAACATTTATTAAATAAAAAATATGTGAAAAATTATATCACCAATAAGGGCAATATAAAATAATGGGTTGATAATTAGTAATATGTAGTATTTACAGAAACGTTTGAAGAAATTTCTTTTCCGTTTCTATACATCATAACCCCTTTATATTTGTAAACAAAAATCAATGAATCGGGGGTAATTTCATTTCTGCAGGAAATTAAAAAATTATATTTGTTTTGATTTGCGCTAAGTTCAACCATTTTATTTTTTTTAGTTGCCGTAAAATTTTGTTCAATAAAATAAAAGGCAACCGTTTCATTTGCAATTTCTGCAGTTTTTTCTAAATTGGCGGAACATTGCTTTTCAATTGTTAATCTTGATAAAACTTCATCTGCTATTGTTTGGGTTAAATAAATTTGTCTGAAAAATAAGCCGACATCTAAAATTAAAATAAAAAAGACAAAAAGAAAGCTGAAAACAGCCATAAATTCTATGGCGCTTGAGGCATTTGAGCTTTGTTTATTAAATTTTATTTTGTGCATTTTCATAAATTAATAAACTTTCTTAAGCGTTTCAGTATATTTTCTTTTGTCATTTTATCGGGGTAAAAAAGGTCTTGATTGTAGAAATCTTTGTATTCCTTAATAATATTAACAGGCAAGGGGTCACCTTTTAAAAGAGTTTCTGCCGTTTCTACCAAAAAATCATCCTGTGTTTCTTTGTATAGGGGGTCTTTTTTTCTTAATTCTTCATCGGATTCATAATGCACTAAGATATGAAAGCAAGTTTTAACGGATGGGTCGGTTGAATCTTTAGGGAAATTTTTAAGAGCATCCAAAACGGTAATCTTATTCAAGATTACATCTACAATTAATTTTGCCGTTTGACGCCTTGTTTCAATTATATTTTCGGCATTTTTCAAGAAAACTTAACCTGCATTAACTTTTGTTTCAACAATATTCAAATCATTGGAATTTATTGAGGAAGCAACCTGAATTAATTTGTTCATATCGCCGTTGCAATATTGAAGCGCAATTTTTTTCAAGCTGTTTGCAATAATATCGTTGTTTGAATATGCGGTTCTGTAATAAAATTTCTTGCCTTGTTTAATTCTAAGTAAAACTTCTTTTTCATAGAGCCTGTCCATAACTGTTTTAACGGTTGTATAGGCTCTTTTTGTTGTTTGTGATTCACAAATGTAATCAAAAACATCTTTAACGGAATTTTTATAAACGCCGTTTGCTTCAAGTTCCCAAAGTGCGTTTAAAATAATGCTCTCTAATGACCCATGCCTGAAATTCATTTTTTACCCTCATATTTTTTTATTACTACCATTATAACATTAATTATAAAAATAGAAAGCCTGTAAATTTTTTTTATTGCAACATGTTTTTATTTCTTAATTGTCTGTGAAAAGTTATTGCAAATCTGTGGGCTTCATCTCTGATTCTTTGAAAGAAATAAAGAGCGCCTGAATTTATTGGAAAAATTACAGATGTTTTTTTGTTTGGCAGAAAAACTTCTTCTTCTCTTTTGGCAAGAGAAACCATATCAATATCAAGCCCATAATCTTTCATTGCTTTATATGCGCTTGAAAGTTGCCCTTTTCCGCCGTCTATTATAATTAAATCGGGCGTATAATCATTTTTTTCTGTTATTCTTTTAAACCTTCTTTGTAAAATTTCATTCATAGATTTAAAATCATTAACTTCGCCTTTTTCAATTGTTTTCAATTTATATTTTTTATATAAGCTTTTTTTAGGAAAACCGTTTTCAAACACAACGCCTGATGCTACGGTGTTTGTGCCTTGAATGTGCGATATATCATAACATTCAACAATATGGGGAAATTTTTTAAGGTTCAATTTTTCTTTAATATATGCGCCAACTTCATTGTAATCATTTTGAATATCTGATAGATTTTTTAATTTTATTTGTTCTAAATTATAAATGGAATTTTTTTGCGCTAAAGATAAAATTTCTTTGTCTTTTTCAGATTTTGCCTCTGTTATTTTAACATTTGCCCCTTTTCTTTCAGATAGCCATGCTTCATAAATTTCTTTTTCATCGGGGAGTTCTTGAACAATTATATTTTTTGGAATATTTATATCATCCACAATTGAATAATATTCTCTCATAATTGCTTTTATTATTTCTTTATAGTCTGTTTTATCCTCTGTTTGAATTCCTTTAAAATCAAAATCTTTTTTATTTACCAAACACCCTTCTCTAATTTCTAAAACAGCGGCGCAGAAAATGTTCCCTTCTCTCATAACGCCAATGTAGTCGTTATTTTGTTTTGTATTTTCAGAAACTATTTTTTGTTTTTCCATTGTTTTTTCAATGTCGTTATAAGAATTTCTGTATTTTGCGGCTTTTTCAAATTCAAGGCTATTTGAAGCTAATTCCATTTGTTTTTTTAAAACTTTTAATAATTCGCTTCTTCTTCCCGTTAAAAAAAGTTCCACATCTTTTAAAATTTTTTTGTAATCTTCAGGCGTTATTAACCTTTGACAAGGCGCCATGCATTGCCCCATATCATAATAAAGGCAGGGGCGAGAATTAAACTTTGGTTTTTTGCATTTTTTTAAAGGAAAAATTCTCTCTATAACTTCCAAAGTTGCCCACATTGCTCTTGAATCCGTATAGGGGCCAAAATATTTACCTTTAATGGGGTTTTTATTTGCTTTTCTTACAACCGTTATTCTTGGATATTCTTCTTCCGTTATTACAAAATAGGGGAATTTTTTATCGTCTTTTAATAAAACGTTGTATCTTGGTTTATATTTTTTAATTAATTCAGACTCTAAAATTAAAGCTTCAATTTCGCTATCTACTACAATGCATTCAATTTTTGCAATTTTTGGCACCATAACGTTCACTTTAATTGAATCATTTGAAATAAAATAGCTTCTAACTCTTTTAAAAAGGTTTTTTGCTTTGCCAACGTAAATAACAGTTCCCTTATTATCATAGAATTGATAACTCCCCGGGAGCTTTGGCATTAATTTAACTTGGTCTAAAACTTCTTTTGCAACGTTTTTATTCATATTTTTCCAAAATAACCTTTTCGCCTATGTTGAATTTAACATTATCATCAAAAAATTCAATAACATATTTTGAATTAAAAACAGGAGGCAGAATTTTATTTGGTTTTACATTATAAAAAGTTTGAATAACATTAAAGTTTTTATCTAAAAAGACGATATGAAAATTAACAAAGCAAAAGAAAGAATGCATCCAATAGCAATCAGTAAAAAGAAGCGCACTGTAAGGGAAACGACGTTGAAACATAATTCCTTTTAATTTAGAAAAAAAGCTGTTTGCAACTTTTGCATCAAAAATATACTTACCATCACTTAAAAAAACTTTACAATTAAAATCTTTGCCCACTAAAAACCGCCTGTAACAAAACTTTTAAAATTACTAACAATGTAACAATAAAATAAACCTTTTAAAAAGACTATTAACTTCAAAATTATACCCTATAAAACAAAAATTGCCAAAAACCAAAACGCTTTATAAAAAAGCAAGGAGAAAATAAAATATGTATCTAGAGTATCGAGTTGACAACGATGAACTTCAAGACGCTTGGCTGCAAACATTGCTTAATATGGTTGATGAATTAAGCTGCAAATACCAAATGTTTTTTGAAGAAGGCTATTCAACAAAGAAAAAATGCTTCACCCAAACAAGAATTATTAAAGTTACAGGGCCTGATGCTGTTTTAGGGTGGTTAAAATTGAGAATGGAAAGGTATAACCACTTTATCAGCATGTTAAACAATTACGCCGAATTTTACATCTCCAAAACAGAAGAAGAAAATTAGGCGTAAAAGTTAAAGGTTTAAATTAATTATGCTGAAAATTCAACGCTTTGAATTTCGTTTGTGGCATAGTTAACTTGTACATTTTTTGTTTCGGTTAAATAGGTTTTACCTTCAAATGAAATTTCAAACTTAGCATTTTTATCTTTGTTGTATGCAAGTTTAAATTCACGGGCGTTAACTGCAACATTTAAGTTTAAATCTTTGCCGTAAACCGTAACGGGAAGTAAACCCATTGCTCTTAATTGGCGAGGGTTTTTGCCTTCTTCTCTTTTAGTTGCTTCTAATTTTACGATACAAGCTTCCATTTTATTTTCTCCTGATTAAATTTTTGTTGTCTTTTTTTATTGTACCTGTAAAATAATTAAATGCAATTTATAGTAAAAACAATTAAAAACGATGACATTAAAAACGAGCTTTTAAAAATCGGTTTTGATTCTCAATATATTGATTTAGCTGCCCAAAAGCACGATTTTTTAAGTTTAAAAATAGAAAATCTTCCTTTTTATTGTGCAACAATAATTAAGCAAACGGCACTTTCAAAAGGAGCTGATGCAGGGGTTCACAGAGATGTTCTTTTAGGAAAAATTGAAAATTCGAGTTTAATTTTATCAGGCACAATTAAACAATTAAAAGAAATTTTAAAAAGTTTATCATATCAACCTTTTGGGCTAAAAAATGTTGCCAAATTAATTGAAGATGAAATTAACCTTCATTTTAAAAAGAAAAGCCCAAAAATTATGGGAATTTTAAACGTTACGAAAGATTCCTTCTCTGATGGCGGAAAATTCTTTTAATTAAAAGATGCAATTATTCATGCTGAAAAATTAATTAAAGACGGGGCAGATATTATAGATATCGGTGCAGAATCCACAAGGCCAAATGCCGAAACTATTGACATTGATTTTGAAATAGAAAAATTAACACCGATTGTAAAAGAATTAAAAAAGCAAAATATTAAAATTTCAATTGATACAAGAAATCATAAAACAGCTGAAAAAATGATTGAGCTTGGCGTTGATATTATAAATGACGTTTCAAACTTAAACTATGACAGTAAAATGGTTGATATTATCAAAAATTCAAATGTTTCATACATTTTATGCCATTCAAGGGGAATTCCCCAAAATATGGATGAATTTTGCAATTATAAAAATGCAGCTGATGAAATTTATGAAGAATTATTCAAAAAAAGCCAATTTCTTATTGATGAAGGAATAGAAAAAGAAAGAATAATAATTGATGTCGGTTTTGGTTTTGCAAAAAATATTGAACAAAATTTTGAACTGTTAAAAAGAATAAAAGAATTTAATTCGCTTGGCTTTAAAAATTTAGCAGGCCTTTCAAGAAAAAGGTTTATAAAAAGTTTAGCTAATGATAAAAACCTTGAAATACAAGATGATTTAACAATGCTTGCAAGTTTTTATTTAATTCAAGAAAATGTTGATATAATAAGGGTTCATAACGTTCAAAAAACCAAAACGGCGCTTGATTTTTACAATGCTATTTATTCGCAAAAACCTTATCCCTAATTTCAATTCTAAGGTTTGCAAATTCCATATCGTCATAATCTATATAATTATATTGAAACAAATTTTTGCCTGTTCTTATTGTTAAATCGTTGTTATTTCTTATTAGTCCGTTTGGAATTACAATTTGCTGGTTGTCGCCGTTCATGTTTAATTCGCCGATTTTTTGCCCGTTAAAAATAATTTCAACGGGGGATGAATAAACAGATACAATTGCATTTTGCCCTAATTCCTTTGCAAGTTTTGTATCAAGCCCTATAACAGAACCAAAAACAATAACTGCCTGCTTGTTTGATGCAGGTTTGCTAATTTTAATTTTTTTTGAATAGTAAGGGCCAATCGGCCTTGCTTTGAATTGGTAGCAATTTGCGGAATTTGGAGAATAAACGTCATCTCCCAAGTGAAAAACGCCAGTATCTACAAAAATATCTGAAGCGTTTAATTTTTGAATGCCCAATTTTAAAGGCCTTTCTGTTATAGATTTATCAACAGTAATTGAAAATGGCCTGTAGCCTTCTTTTTCAACTTGTAAAATTGCTTTATCTTGTATATTTGCGTTTAATTCAAAACGGCCTTTTTTGTCTGTTGACGTTGTAAAGCCATAATTTGGAAGATAAACCTTAGCGCCTTCAATTGCCTTTTCTGTTTCAGAATCAATGATAATGCTTTTTTTATTTAAAAAATTATCTTCTCTTACATTGCCTGAAATTGTTTGGGCGAGTGAAAAAGAAGGAATTAAAAAAAATAAAAAAAGCAATATAAACTTATTCAAAATTACACCAAATTTACCTTACAAAATTAAGGTTAAATAAAAACGGCAGGCTTAAAATCGCAAAGGTTTATATTGCTTAGTTGGTTTTATTGGTTTCATTAGAATTTGTATCAACGGAAAAACCTTTAACACCTGTTATTTTTTCTGAGAACCAATATTGAAATTTAGGAATTAAAACAGCCAGACCTAAAACTGCAAAGCCAATGCCCGCCATATGAACTGCCAAATTTGTTCTGTTTAATTTTTTTGTATAGCTGTCTATTAAATTTGAATCAATTTCTTTGCCTTTTTTCTTAGCATAATTTTCAAGAGAAATTGCAAAATCATCAAAACTATCTCTTATTTTTTCAAGTTTTTTTCTTGAAATAAACGCTCTCGGGTCTTCAGATTTGCCGTTTGTTGCTTTTGAAATCGCCTCTTTTAGATAAACGGGTTCTGCTAAATATGAATCCGATAAAACATCGATTGCTTGTTTTTTAGATAAAATTGAACGTCTGATGCCGTTTTCATCCAAAAGTTTTGGCTGTAATTCAGACATTGCCTGTGCGTGGCCCATCCAAGCATTTTTTGTTTGGCGGTTAAAATCATCCAGCCAAATTGTGCCATCATCTCTGAATTTAATATCTTTAACAAGTTCTTTCGCTTTATTTGGAGTTAATATTTTAGATGTAAAGAAGCCCGCTTTTACTTTGCCGCCTTGTTTTTGAATGACATCTTGCATTCTTTTTGCGGTTGCTTCAGCGCCTTTTGGGTCAATATTTGGAATTTTAAATGCTTTTCTTAAAATAGCGGAAAAAGCAGGTGCTGCGCCAACGTAAAATACGCTTGAAATTGAATCTCTTACGCCATATTCAATTGCTTCCTTTTTGGTTCTGGATGTTGCCACTCTGCCTGATAATGTGCCCACATCCGTTGATAAAAGGCGCCAAACGGTGTTGTTTTCAAGGTTATGAGAAGCAAAACAAAGCGTGTTTAAAATTGAACCGCCTGTAAATGAGGGGGAATTATTTTGCTTTGCGTTTTGAATGAATGTATCCATAGAAGGAATGATGGAAGTATTATTTTTTTCTTCTGTTTTTTTAACAGAAGCATTATCATCATATTTTATAAAATTAGAAACGAATTTATCTGCCCAGCCTTTATGAAATTTGCCGTCAGGTGAATTTTTATCCGGAATTGGTTCTTTGCCTTCTTTCATTCTAAAGGCATTTGTCATGGCCTGTTTAATTTTCGGAACTACATAGCCCATTGCTGCAATACTTAAAAGGGCAGAAGCTGTGATTTTAGAAAATTTAAAAGCTGCTGTTAATGTGGGTTTATGGTCAATATATGAAGCAGGGTTTCTAAGAGAATCTTTTCCGACATCTATATCTAAATCTTTTAAATTCAAAAGGTTTTTGCCGACAAAATCAAAACCTTTATTGAACGCTTTCATGCCAAAAAGCCAAACGACAGCGCCCAAAGTTTCTTCGCAAGCCCTTTCTCTTGCTTCCACTTTGCCGCCCCTTTTATAGCCCTGATAAATTCTGCCGCTTGATGTCGGCACTTCGATTAGAAGCATCGGCGTAATTTTTTCAGGATTTTGAAGATATGATAATAAAGGTGTTGTTACGTTCATTTAGTTTAAAATTTGACTATCAAACAAACATAAAACAACGGAAAAAAAATTTTTTTGCCATAAAACTAAGAATTTTCAACTCCGGCAAGTTTATAGCCTGTTAGTTCGGCTGCTTGTTTTCTCCAATTTTCAATAATTTCATCGTCATCAAGTTTATATGAAATAGGGTTGCCCACTTTAACAGTTATTTTCGGCCTTTTAAATATATTCCAATTGTATTTTTCTAAACCGGAAATGCCGATTGGTAAAATATCTGCTTTTGTCATTTTTGCAAGAACAACAAAACCTTTGTTTATTGTTTCTATTGTTTTATTTTTTCTGATGCCGCCTTGCGGAAAAATGCAAAGGTTCCAACCTGCCTTAAAAACTTCTTTCGATGTTTTTATTGTTGAAACTTCCAATTTTTCACGATTAACAGGAAATGCCCCAAGCCTTGAAATATTTCTTGCTATATAATTTGATTCTTCAAAAAGTTCTTTTTTTGCCATATAAGCCATTTTGCGCCCGACTGCCCATGATACGATAAACGGGTCAAAATATGAGATGTGGTTAGAAGCTAAAATGCAGGGAACATTTTTAAGAGCTTTTCTGTTGCCCGAAAATTCAAATTTATAGAAGGGAGTTGCAATAAAAGGTATAAAAAGCACCCTCAGTGCATAAATTTGATATAACCAAGTTAAAATATTAAAATCTTTTGCAATCTTTTTCGCATACTTCTTGTAGCCAGGCTTTTTTTCAGTCATCAGTTCAAGAATCCTCTCTGCTTAATTCAGACATTTTCTGTATCCAAATATTAACCATTTCATGGGTATCTTCCATATAGGGAATGGGCTTGCCTATTTTTATTTTAATATGCCCTTTGAATGCTTTTCTTTCATCTTTTCTTGCACCTGTTATGCAAACGGGCAAAATATCCGATTTCGTGGTTTTTGCAATTGCCGCAAACCCGCGCGAGATATTATCCATATTGCCGTCAATTTCTCTTGTGCCTTGCGGGAACAAACCCAAAAGCCAATCTGTTTGTTTAATTCCTATTGCGGTTTTAATTGTTGAAACTTCCAATTTTTCACGGTTAACAGCAAATGCGCCCAGAAGGTTTAAGAAAAATCTTCCGGTTTTAGATTCAAAAAGTTCTTTTTTTGCCATATAGGCAATTGGCCTTTGAACTGCATCTACAACCAAAAACGGGTCAACAGCGCTAACATGGTTTGATGCAACAATAAAGAAACCTTTTTTCGGAATATTTTCTCTGCCCTCTATTTTAAGGTTGCAGGCAACTTTATAATAAAACCCGTAAACGCAAGTGCAGGTTATCATTGTAAAAATTTTTCTAAAAAAATTGTATTCCGAAGGTTTTCTTTGAGAATAGTTTCGTGACATTTTTGCCCCTGAAAAAATAATATTTTATAATATTATAACATCCATATAAAAGTTCAAGAATAAGATGATTAAAGGTTATGGTTATTTACTAAACCAAAATATTTTGATATAATCCAAAAAAAATAGAGAGGTATTTAAACTTATGAAAAACAAAATAGTTGCAGCGTTTTTAATTTTGCTTATGGCAGCACCCTGCTTTGCAGAAACGGTTGGCATGGTAAATTACAGACAATTGGTTTCAAACTATTCAAAGGCAAAAACCGCCATGAGTGAATTGGAAGACAAAACAAACGAACTTCAAAGATACCTTTTGGACAAAGAAAAAGAATTTAAAAAAATAGATTCCGCTGTTCAAAAGAAAAACTTTGAAGACCAAACAGCAAGAGCATTTGCACAAAAACAAGATGCGCTTGAAAAATTCAGACAAAAGAAAGAAACAGAAATTGACGCTGCAATTAACGCCGCAATTAAGCAAGTGGCAATTGAAAATAAAATAGGCACGGTTTTAGATTCAAGAGTTGTTTTCTTTGGCGGTGTTGATATAACAGATAAGGTTCTAAAAAAACTCAACTTTACATCGCCCGCTCCACAACCTGTTAAAAAATAGTAAAACAATAGGTATTATAAGCCCCTTATTTTTTAAGGGGCATTTTAAATTGTATGGTTGAATTAAAAACAGAAAGTATAACAGAAAAGCTGAAATTTAAAGGCAATTGGAGAAACTACCAGCAAAATTGCCTAAAGCTTTTAGATAAATATTTGGATGACAATAAATTAAACATTGTTGCTGCCCCGGGGGCAGGGAAAACAATTTTGGGCATTGAAGTTATTTCAAGGCTAAAACAAAATGTCATAATTTTTACCCCGACAATTACAATTAGAAACCAATGGAAACAAAGAATTTGTGATAATTTTCTTGAAGATGAAAAAGATTACGATAAAATCAGCCTAAAATGGGATAATGTTCAACCTATTACAATTTTAACTTATCAATCTTTAAACAGCATTTTTAAAAACAAAGAAAAAAGAGAAGTTTTTATCCAAAGCCTTGAAGAGCAGAAAATAAGAACAATTGTATTGGATGAAGCCCACCATCTTAGAGATGAATGGTATAGAACATTGAACAAATTAATAAGTTCAATTGATTCTTCCGATTTAAAAACAGTTTCTCTAACAGGAACGCCCCCTTATGATGTTCCTTTGTCAGAATGGAAAAATTATAATGAAATATCAGGCCCAATTGATGCTGAAATTTCAATTCCTGAGTTAGTAAAAGCCGGAGATTTATGCCCGCATCAAGATTTAATATACTTTTCAGACCTTACAGCCGAAGAAAAAGAAATTAGAAATAATTTTGAAAAATCAAAAGATGAATTTTTTAAATATTTAAAAAACAGCTCTGAATTTTTATATGAAATTAAAAATTCGCCTTTTTTTAAAAACCTTGAACAGAATATAGAAATAATTTATGAAAACACAGATTTTACCGTTTCTTTAATCTCTTGGCTTTTAAATAATGATGAACTTGATATTGAAGCAAGTTTGCTTATAAATTTTCTTGGCTTAGAAAAAGAAAAAATTCCAAAATTTGATTATAAGCAAGCAGAAATTTTGATAAACGGCATTATAGATGAATATGAAAAATATTTTAAAAATTCCTGTGACATAAAACAAAAACTAAAAGAATTAAACCTTTTTGCAAAAACCAAAAAAGTTGACTTTTTAGGCGAAAAGTTAAAACAATTAACAGCAAGAGGCGCAAATAAAATTTATTCAATTAAAAAAATAACGGAAGCAGAAGCTGATAATCTTAAAAATAATTTAAGAGAAGTAATTTTATTGGATTACATTTCAAAAGGCGATGGTTTAAGGGTAAATATTGTTTCTGTTTTTGATGAAATAAAAAGTTTTCAAAAATTAAAAAACATTAAAATAGGCATATTAACAGGTTCCCTTGTAGTTATACCAAAAAATGCCAAAGATATTCTTTATAAAACAATTGAAAAGTATGGGCTAAAACCGGAAAACATTATTGTTAATGATTTTGAAGAAGGCTTTTTAAGGATAAATACATACCAAGATGCAAATATAGCCCCAATCATAACAGAACTTTTTTATAGAGGTGAAATAAATGTTTTAATTGGAACTGCTGCGCTTTTAGGCGAAGGGTGGGATTGCCCTGCGGTTAACAGCTTAATTATAGCAAGTGTTGTCGGCTCTTTCATGCTCTCAAACCAAATGAGAGGAAGGGCGCTTAGAATAGACAAAAACAACAAAAATAAAACAGCCAACATTTGGCATCTAGCCTCTATTTCGGATAATTCAAGCGAAGATTTTGAAACAATAGAAAAAAGGTTTCAAACCTTTGAAGGCGTGAGTTATTTAGATAATAAAATTCAAAATGGTGTAAAAAGGCTTAATTTGATTAGTTTACCTTCAAATAAAAAAGAAATTGAAGAATTTAACAAATATTTTATTGAATTGAGCAAAAAAAGAGCAGAATTAAAAACAAAATGGAAACAAGTTTTTGATAAATCAGAAATAACAGATAATGCCGTTACATCAGGCATTTATGAAGTTGTAGAAACAGAAAAAGCAACGATACAATTTATAAACAAAAAGCCGGCATTTACGCCTTTTCTTTTTGTTTACAATTTGGCTTTAAAATTTATAACAAAAGAAAAGCTAAGAAAAAAAGAAAAAATTGCAGACTGCATTTTAAAAACATTGTGCGAAGCACAAATTATTAAAACTCCATATAATGAACTTGAGTTAAAAACTTTTTCCACAGAAGATTTTACGGGCTGCTTAACACTTCTTAACTCGACAACAAGAGAGAGAAATGTGTTTATAAATTCATTGAAAGAATTTTACACAATACCTGAAAAACAGAAATACATTATAAAAAAGAAGAATAAATATATTATTCCGCCAAACCTGATAGCTTCAAACAAGAGATTCACAGAAACGTTTGCAAAATATTTAGAACATGATTTAGGATATTTAGATATAATAATGACAAGAACTCCAAATGGGTGGATGGAATTATTAAAAGCAAAGTATAACTTATATTTTGATGACAAAATAACCGAAAACAGAATTTGGATTTAAGGAAAAATTAATTGGGCTTTTTTAAAAGAGTAAAAAATATAATTAAAAGCGAACTAAACAAGGACAAAAGGCTTGAAAAAAGCTTTATTGAATATGATGAGATTTTAAATGAAGAAGAAACGCAAACAACAATTAAAAACGAAAAAGAAAAAGAATATTATGAAATTTTAGAGGTTGAATACGGCGAAAGCTTTAATAAAATAAAATCATCATACAAAAAACTTTTAAAAAAATATCATCCCGATTTTTTTAGAAACGACAAAGAAAAATATGAAAAAGCAGTAAAGATTTCTAAAAAAATTAATGAAGCATATTCTTACTTTGAAAGGAAAAATATATGAACTTATTTTTAAGAGCATTCAAATTACTTCAAGCAACTGCATATCATCTTTTATCAAAATTTGAAAACCCAATAAGGCTAACAGAGCAAGCAATCAGAGATTTAAAACAAGATTTTGACGAAACCATACAAAACTTTGCCAAGGTTAAGGCAATTTCAATAGGCGCTAAAAAAGAATTGGAAGCAAAAAAGCTTCAAGCAAAAGATTATGAACAAAAAGCAATCATGCTTCTTAAAAAAGCCAAAAACGGCGAATTAGAACAAACAGAAGCAGACAGACTTGCAAGTGAAGCTTTGAACAGAAAAAACGAACTTTTAAAAGAAGTTCAAAAAATTAACACTGAAGTAAAAAGTTATGATGAAACTCTTAAAAAAATGGAAAATAAAATAACAGAGCTTAAACACCAAATTCAAAAGTGGGAAGGCGAATATAGAAACCTAAAAGCGCGCCACACTGTTGCAAAAACAACCACTAAAGTAAATAAACAATTATCTTCAATTAATTATGATTCAACAGCATCATTATTAGAAGAAATGAAAAATAAAATAGCAGAAGAAGAAAACCTTGCACTTGCCTATGAAAATACGGCACAAATAGGAACAAATATTGATAATGAAATTGAAAAAGCACTTGGCACAAATTATAAAGTTCAAGGCGAATTAGACAGCTTAAAACAAGGGCTAATAGAGTGCAAAGATGAAAATTCGGCACAAAATGAAATCGAACAATTAAAAAAAGAATTGGATTCTTAATTTAGCTCTTTACAAATAATTATTTTTTTATAATAATATTCAAAGACAGCTACATATTGGAGAAGTGCCGGAGTGGTTGATCGGAGCGGTCTTGAAAACCGTCGTACGTGAATAACGTACCAAGGGTTCGAATCCCTTCTTCTCCTAATTTAAAAAACTCTCAAAATTTTGAGAGTTTTTTATTTATAAATTTTAAAAACCGCCTGTAATGCCTTTATCTATAAGCTTTTGCAATACACTATATTGCTTATAGAATTTTTCGGGGTCTTCTTTTGCTTCTTTAATTTTATCTTGCATTTCAATAAATTTTTGCGCCAAATTGGGGTCAAATTGCGTTCCTGCACATTTTTTAATTTCTTCTATTGCAACTTCATGTAAAAGTGCATTTCTATATGACCTTGTGCTTGTCATGGCGTCATATGTATCTGCAATGGCAACAATTCTTGCGCACAAGGGAATTTCTTCGCCTTTTAATTTGTCAGGATACCCTGTGCCATCCCATTTTTCATGGTGTGCTTTTACCCATTGGCCAACTTCGCCCAATTGTTTAATGTTTTCAACAAGCCTTTCAGAGCAAACAGGGTGAGATTTCATAATAACAAATTCATCATCCGTTAATCTGCCGGGTTTGCATAAAACGCTTTGCGGAATTGAAATTTTGCCTATATCATGCAACAAGCCTGCAATTTCAACATTTTCCAAAAATTTAAGGTCGTTTGGGCAAACGGCAGACGCAAGCATAAGGGAATATAAAGTAACCCTCATGGAATGCCCATGGGTGTAGGCGTCTTTAGCATCTAAGGTAGCTGAAATTGATTTAATTGTTTTATAGAAAAGTTCCTTTAAATCTTTCATCATCAAAGATTTTGAGCTTGAAAGATTAAATTTTTCCACGCCTGATTCAACAACTGCGATTAATTCGTTTGGATCAAACGGTTTTGTTATATATTGGAACAAATTACATTTATTAACGGCATCTGTTAAAATTTCAATATCAGTGAAGCCTGTTAATAAAATTTTTATTACATCCGGCGCAATTTTGTTTGCTTTTTCTAAAAATTCGGTGCCTTCCATAACGGGCATTTTGTGGTCTGAAATTATAAGGCAAATTTTATCGATATTTTGCTTTAAAACATCCAAGCCTTCTTGCCCTTGGCTTGCGGTTAAAATGTTGTATTTACCTCTTAGGGCACGTTTTATAAGCTGAAGATTGTTAATTTCATCATCTACAAGTAATATCGTGTTAGTTACATTTTCATTTGTTGCATAAAGGAAATTATCCAGACCTTCAAACTGCAAACTTTTATCAATACTTAACATAGATGCCTCATAATACCCGTATATTTATCGGCACGATTTTAAAAACCTTTAGCCATATATTAATTTTAATTTATATTTTTTTACATCGAAAATCAAGAAAATTTGGTGTCAATCCGTTATATGGGCGGTATTATTTTTTAATTGATTTATAAATGCAGGGTGAA
>DVKW01000186.1 GCA_018715855.1 Candidatus Galligastranaerophilus intestinigallinarum | reverse complement strand
ACCGGATTTTGTCATAACAATGTTTGAGTCAACATCTGTTGTGGAATCTTCTTCATAACAAAGGTCAACCAAAATTTCCCCGTTCATAATTCCTGCTGAAATTGCGCCAATGGGTTCAATTATGGGGTTTTCTTCAAGTTCTTTTTCTTTCACCATTTTGTTAAATAAATCATTCAATGCAACAAAACCGCCGCAAATAGATGCAACTCTTGTGCCACCATCTGCTTGAATAACATCTGCATCAATTGTAACTGTGCGCTCACCCAATTTTTCAAGGTCTGTGCAGGCTCTTAAACTTCTTCCTATTAACCTTTGAATTTCTTGAGTTCTGCCTGATAATTTTGTTCTTTCTCTTTGGCAGCGAACGGTGGTTGAAGTCGGGAGAAGTGAATATTCAGCAGTTATCCAGCCACTTGTTTCTTCTTTTGGCATCCATTTTGGTTTTGCATTTTCAACTGTTGCACAAACCAAAACTTTTGTATCGCCAAATTCAACCAAAACAGAGCCTTTAGCATATTTTGTATAATCTCTTGTAAATTTAATTTCTCTCATTTCGTCATTTTGTCTGCCGTCTTTGCGCATATCTTTCATACTCCCAAAAATCAAATTATACTTGCCTATTATACCATAAGGGCTAATAAAATTAAATAAAAATAGTTGTATTTGCTAATAAAACGTAAAATTTAATTTTCTATAATAAAAAAGTAAATCCTCAACTCTTCTGATTGCTTTTCATTTCCCTTTCTTTTTTGAAAGGGTTCTTTTTTATTTTTATGTTATGATTTTTTTGATATGAATTTTTAAGTTAGGAATTATTTATGGACAGTATAAACCAAATTTTAGCTTTAAAAAAAGAAATTATGACAAGAATCATTGAAGCGTTTATGTCAGATGATTTTGAAAACAACGTTCAAAGAATACCTTATGTTATGCGCCCTAAAAATTGCGAAGTGCCGTATAGATGCTGTATTCACAAAGAACGTGCCGTTATTAGAGACAGAATTATTGCAGGGCTTGGCTTTTCAATTGAAAATGATGATGAAATAACCCTTTTATCCGAATATGCAAGAAAAGCAACCCAAAGAAAAGAACCCGATAGAGAAACCTTAACCGTTCTTCAAGACGCTTGCAAGGGCTGCGTTCCTTCAAGAGTGCATGTTACAGACCTTTGCCAAGGCTGTGTTGCAAGGCCATGCCAAGGCTCTTGTAAATTTGGCGCAATAACGGTTGAAAACGGCAGATCAAAAATAGACCCTACAAAGTGTAAAAATTGCGGTATGTGCATTCAGGCATGCCCATATAGCGCAATTACAAGAATCGTTGTTCCTTGTGAAAACGCTTGCCCTGTGGATGCAATCAGAAAAGATGAATCAGGCCATGCAAAAATTAACTTTGAAGAAAAATGTATATCTTGCGCAAAATGCCTTGCAAGATGCCCGTTTGGCGCAATCCATGAAAAAAGCCAAATTGTTGACATTTTATCAAGAATGAAGGAAGGCAAAAAAGTTGTTGCAATGTTAGCCCCTGCCGTTGTTGGCCAATTTAAAGAAACCCCGGGGCAAATTAAAACCGGTTTATTAAAATGCGGTTTTAAAGATGTTGTTGAAGTTGCCCATGGTGCAGATATTACAACAAGATTAGAAGCAAAAGAATTTATTGAAAGAATGGAAAGAAATGATTCTTTCATGACAACATCTTGCTGTGCCGCTTGGAATGAACTTGTGAAAAAACACATCCCCGAAATTAAAAAATTCGTTTCAGATACGCGCACCCCGCTTTATTACACGGCAGAAATCGAAAAACAAAAAAGCCCCGATTGTATAACCGTTTTTGTCAGCCCCTGTGCTACAAAAAGAAAAGAAGGGCTTGATAACCCAAATGTTGATTATGTAATGAACATTCAAGAATTAAACAGCTTGTTTGATGCTCTTAAAATTAATTTATCCGAATGCGAGGAATCATCTTTTGAAATTGAAAGTTCAAAACAAGGAAGGCAATTCCCCTTAACAACAGGTGTTGCTTCCGCTGTTAAAGACGCTCTTAAATCTGTCGGAATGGATTCAAAAGTTATTCCTTATGTTATTTCAGGCTTGAACAAGCAAACAATCAGAGACCTGAAAAAGTTTGCAAAAGACGGCGCTTGTGCTTCAGGTAACTTAATTGAAGTTATGTCTTGTGAAGGGGGCTGCGTTGGCGGGCCTTCCACCTTCTGCATGCCAAGAAATGCCGTTAAGCAAATAAAAGAATACGTTGAAAAAGGTTCTGACATTAAAATGGAAGAATAAAATTAAAGCCGCTTAATTTAAGCGGCTTTTTTAATTAAACTTTTAATAAAATTTTTATTGTGTCTTTTTGCCTGTTTAATTCAAAAGCTTTTATGGCTTCACTAAAGGGCAGAATTTTTGAAATTAGGGGTTTTGTATTTATTCTGTTTTTTTCCATTAACCTTAAAACAGGCTCAAATTGCCCGCATCTTGAACCCAAAACGGTTATTTCATCTATTACAACAGAAGCTAAATTTAAACCTTCTTTTGCTGCAATTGTGCTTTTTAAAACAAGTATTCCCCTTGGTTTTACTAAACTTAAAGATGTTTCAAACCCGCCAACAGAACCTGTTGCTTCAACTACAATATCATAAGTTTTTAGGTCTTCGTTTTTAATATCAGATAAAAGCTTAATTTTTCCGCCTAAATTTTTTGTAATTTCAAGCTTTTCTAAATGTTTTCCAATGTGGGTGTAATCTACATTTAAGGCAGAAAAAATTGTTGAAATGCAAAGCCCAAGTTTGCCATCGCCTAAAATTGCAACTTTATCTTTCGGTTTAATTTGAATTTGTTCAAAAATTTCATAAGCTGCAGCCAAAGGTTCCACAAAAACGGCCGTTTCATCATCAACATTATCAGGCACAACAAGCAAATTGGAATTTGGAAGCGTGAATAATTCGCTAAAGCAGCCGTCTTTTTTGTAAATTCCAAATGTTGACCTTTGTTTACAGTGCCTTTGAAGGTTGTTGCTGCATTCGGGGCAATTGTTGCACCCAAGGTTAATTTCACCAACCACTCTTTTATTAATTAAACTTTTATCATCTGAATCAACAACAACACCAACAAACTCATGGCCCAAAACGCCATTATAGCCCATATAGCCTTTTGTTATTTCTTCATCTGTGTTGCAAACGCCCAAAAGCAAAGGTTTTATAAGTGCCTCATTTTCTTTTCTTTCAGGTTCCATATAATTTTCATCAAACTTTAATTCCCCGTCAAAAACAACTGCTTTCATTATCTGATATTAACCCCTTCTTTTTCCAAATGTTTTACTTCCTCTAAATATTTAACAGCGCTCATTCCTGCAACTGCGCCATCTGCAACGGCAGTTATAACCTGCCTTAAAGGTGTTCTTCGAACATCACCTGCCGCAAAAACGCCAACTTCGCTTGTTCTCATGTTTTCATCAACCCTAATAAAGCCAAATTCATCTTGAACAAGCTGGGCGTTGAAAAATTCCGTGTTCGGGCTAAAACCAATGTAGGGGAAAACGCCATCAACATTTAAGGTTTTAATTTCGCCCGTTTTAACATTTTTATATTGAATTAAATTAACTTTTTTACTATCGCCCACAATTTCTAATGGAATTGAATCAAAAATAAATTCAATTTTTTCGTTGTTAAAAGCTCTTTCTTGAATAATTTTATCTGCTCTAAGTTCATCTCTTCTGTGCATTATATAAACTTTTTCTGCAAATTTTGTGAGGTAAATTCCTTCTTCAACGGCGGCGTTTCCGCCACCAATTACAACAACGGTTTTATTTTTGTAAAAAGCGCCATCGCAAACGGCACAATAGCTAACGCCTTTTCCTATATATTCATCTTCGCCCCTTATTCCAAGTTTTTTGGGTGATGCGCCCGTTGCTATAATAATTGTTTTTGCTAAATATTTATTTTTTAATGTTTGAACCGTTTTAATTGTGCTTGTTAAATCTACATTTTGAATTTCTTCGTTTTGAAATTTTTGAATGTTGAATTTATCTATATGTTGTTCAAACTTTTCTGCAAGCTCCCACCCTTGAATTGTGGGAAAGCCAAGATAGTTTTCAATTTCAAGGTAATTTACAGGCTGCCCCCCGACAGATGATGTATCAATAATTGCAACATCAATGCCGCCCCTTTTTGCATAAAGTGCAGCGTTTAAGCCGGCCGGGCCGCCGCCTAAAATAATTAGGTCAAAAATTTTCTCTTCCAATTTATTCTCCTGCAATTTTTTGTCCGATTACTTTATATTTTACAACATCAACCGAAATTAAGTTGCCACCAAGGTCATATTTTTCAATTTTAAAAGTGTCATACCCTTTGAAAATATCCCCATCCAAAATAAATTCCGGCTGCTCAATATGTTTATATTTAAATTCACCTTGTTTAAATTCTTTTATTCTTGTGAATTTTAATTTTTTACCGTCAAGGTTTGAAAGCGCATTATCTACTTTTATTTGAGAAGTTGCACCCGTTAAACCGTTTTCTAAAATTAAGACGTCATTATACCCTGATAAGTTCCAAATATCGACGCTCATTTTATTAAAAATTGAATAATTGTTTGATGATTCAATTTTGCTTGTCACATGCCACGTTCCAAAAAACCCTTTAAATGGGGCGTCATAGCTTGTAGAACCCTTTAAAGTTTCACAATTTGAGGGTGAAATTAGACATATTAAAAAAATAAAAATAAATATAAATTTTTTCATTACATCTATTTTAATTGAAAACTTAAACTTTTCAAAAATAAACACTTGGGCAATATTTTAAATTCTTTCACTTGAAATTATTTTATTTTTAGAATATGCTTATATTTGCCGATACCAATTGGTTGAAAGCAAAACCTATGTGGCGGGCATCGTCCGTTAGCGGTTACCCGACCTTGAGGGATGATTGGTTCCATTTGGAACCACACAAGATAGGATTTCACAATTGAATTATAATCTTGTGGATGGTATCGTCAAAAAGCGGTTACCCGACCTTGAGGGATGATTGGTTCCATTTGGAACCACAAGGAAACGAAATTTTACAATTGAATAATAAAAACTTATGTGGCGGGCATCGTCAAGCGGTTAAGACCATGGATTGTGGTTCCATTATGCGTGGGTTCGAATCCCACTGTCCGCCCCATTTATATATAAAAA
>DVKW01000185.1 GCA_018715855.1 Candidatus Galligastranaerophilus intestinigallinarum | reverse complement strand
CGCTTGCAATTGATATGGCACAAAGGTTTGGTTTTGCGCCATTTGGTTGTTTTGAACAAATGTATCTTGCTGAATTCCGCCGTTAAATGCGGTTTGCGGCTGCATTTGAGAATTATTTTGAACATTTGTTGTTTGCCCCGTTGTTTGAACAGGTTTAAAATGTTCATTTATTTTCGCCTGAATTTCAGCAGTATCTACCGTTGTATCAAGCTTAATATTTGCCATTTTATTTGACAGGTTATTTCCCATATTTCCTGAATTAAAAGTTGTAGCCCAACTCATAAAACCCCTAAATATCCTCTTTCTTTCCGTATAAATAAATAAAAACATTTTTAATTTAAAAATTGCCTCAATTTATGGTTTTTTTGCTATTATTATCTTGTAGTTAAATTTATGAGGATAATGATGGAAAAAAACCAAACCAAAATTGATGAAAAATTTATTAATCAGGCAAAAGAACTTTCTATTGGCGCTGAAATTGTGCCCGATGGATATATGGGGCTTGCTTATAAATTACAAAAAGCTTATGAAACAAAAAAACCTTTAAGAGTTAAACTTGGTTTGGACCCTACCCGCCCCGATCTTCACTTGGGGCACACCGTTGTTATGAGAAAATTAAAAAAATTCCAAGAATTGGGGCATACAATTGTTTTAATTGTTGGCGGTGCAACTGCAATGGTAGGTGACCCGTCAGGAAAATCTGAAACAAGGCCTGCACTTACAAAAGAACAAGTGGATAAAAATGCTAAAACATATTTTGAACAAATGGCAAAAGTTTTAGATGTAAACAAAGCAGAAGTTAGAAACAACGCAGATTGGCTTCATTCTTTAAGTTTTGTTGAAATGTTAAAATTAGCAAGTTCAACAACCGTTGCAAAGCTTTTAACAAGAGATGATTTCAACAAAAGATATAAAGAAGGCCGCCCGATTAGCGTTGTAGAATTCTTTTACCCCTTAATGCAAGCTTATGATTCTGTTCAAATTGATTCTGATATTGAACTTGGCGGAACCGACCAAACATTCAACCTTCTTATGGGAAGAGATGTTCAAAACTTTTATGGCAAAGAAGACGGGCAAATTGCATTTATGTTACCTTTAATTGAAGGAACGGACGGGCTTGTTAAAATGTCAAAAACATACCCCGAACACTGCATTTCGTTAACAGACAGCCCAAAAGATATGTATGGCAAATTAATGTCAATTCCTGATTCTTTGATGGAAAAATATTACACACTTTTAACAGACCTTAAATTCAATAAAGAAAATAACCCGAGAGATGAAAAAATGCGCCTTGCATTTGAAATTTCAAAAATGTACAACGGGGAAATTCAAGCCACAAAAGCACAAGATGAATTTATTAATGTTGTTCAAAATAAAGGGGTTCCGGATGATATTGAAGAAATTAAATTAAATGAACCCATAAATATTTTAGATTTAATTGTTAAATTAAATTTCACAACCTCAAAAGGCGAAGCAAAAAGGCTTATTCAAGGGGGCGGCGTGAAATTTGAAGGTGAAAAAATTTCAGATTTTCAAACAATAATTGAAAAAGAAGGAATTTTACAAGCAGGAAAAAGGAAATATGCAAAACTCACTTTCTGATAACAAAGTTATTGAAAAAGAAAAGAAAAAATCTAAAATTGCCCTTATAAGAGGAATTAAAAGGGTTATAGATGATATAAACAACATAAAAGATAAAGACCCTGCGGCAAAAAGTGTATTAGAAATTATTCTTTTATACCCCGGGTTCCATGCGCTTTTATCTTATAGAATTGCAAACAAATTAAAAAAATGGAAAATTCCTTTTATTCCAAGGTTAATTTCCCAACTTGCAAGGTTTTTTACAGGTATTGAAATTCACCCCGGCGCTACCATTGGCGAAAAATTTTTCATAGACCATGGGATGGGCGTTGTTATTGGTGAAACCACAATAATTGGTGATAATGTGCTTGTTTATCAAGGTGTAACATTAGGCGGCACAGGAAAAGACCAAGGCAAACGCCACCCCACAATTGGTGATAGAGTTACAATCGGTGCAGGCGCTAAAGTTTTAGGAAATATTACAATAGGGTCAGATTCAAATATAGGGGCAGGTTCTGTTGTAATTGATGATGTTCCCGAACATTCAACAGTTGTTGGTATCCCGGGGCGCATTACCCGCCAAAGATTCTTTGTTCAAGGGCAACTTTTGCACAATAAAATTCCGGACCCCATCACTTGCGAACTTAGAAGATTAACTTATGAAGTTAAAGAGTTGAGAGATAAAATTAATTCGTAATTTTTTTATAATAAGTAGGTTGGGCTTTTAGCCCAACAGTTAAGTTGTGGTTTCTACCCCAACCTACAAATTAAGAATAAAAAAAGCCTTTCTTTTTTTAAAGAAAGGCAAAAATGAAAAGATAATTAATAAATTTATCTAAAGAAAATTAATTTATTTCTTTGCTTGCGCCTGATACATAGCCCTTTGCGCGGCAACGCCGTAGGGGATGGCTTGTTTATCAGTTATCATTATGGTAAACATATCCGTTAATTTTAATCCTTCAGGGTCTGAATATTTATATACATTGGTTTCAGAGCAAGATTCATTATTACAGTTAATATTATTCGGGTTTGGTTTTCTGTCGCCATTGACATCAACCACAACAAGACAGGGCGGTTTGCCTGTTAAATCATTGGAACTAAGTCCGTAACTTCCGCACCCGCCGCAAGATGACACCTCAAATGGGTTACCCTCCCAGCTTGTCCAGCTGCTTTTACCTGAATATGTTGTTGCACCCTCACAGATATACTCGCCGCTTTCATACAATTTAAATCCATGTATGATTTTTTCTCCGTAATTAACAAATTCAAATCGCATGCCATCTGTTGTATAAAACACATGATTGCCATAAGTATTTTTTTTGCCCGTACTTCCGGTCCCGCCCGATGCAATAGCAAATTTTAGCCTTGTTGTACTTTCCATAACCGCCATGTGCTTCTGCAAATACCCGAACAAATTTGCATTATCATAAGGAGATTCACCATCAATTGCCATATTCATAGTGATTGCAGAATTTAGAACAGAAACTGCTTTTCTAAGGCCTGTTTTAAATTCTTGTTGTTGAGAATTACTTATAACACTTGGTATTGAAATTGCAGCAACAACGCCAATAATAGCAAGAGTTATCAACACTTCTGCTAATGTAAAACCTCTTTTTTTCATAATTTAAACTATCCTTTCATTAATATTTGAACTTTGCCTATTTTCTTTCTTTGGCTCAAACGCCGCACGCAAAGAAAGAAAATAGGCAGGAAAAGAAAGAAACGTCGGCTTAGTGAATAAGTTTAGTCTTTTCTTTTAAAATCATCTGTCCCCTCAGTTCTCTTGGGTTTTGCTAGC
>DVKW01000184.1 GCA_018715855.1 Candidatus Galligastranaerophilus intestinigallinarum | reverse complement strand
AACGGTTCAATGCAAGTTATTGAAAAATTCAAAGAACTTGGCGCAGATGTTGCAATATTAAACGAAAAAGACAAAATGACAACAGTTCCAACGGGCTGCCACGGCTTTTGCGAACAAGGCGTTTTGGTTACAATTCCAAAATTAAAAGTAACTTATGTAAAAGTTAAAGTTTCTGATGTTGAAGAAATTTTTGAAAGCCATATTAAAGGCGGAAAACCTGTTGAAAGGCTTTTATATGTTGACCCTATGACTCATAACCACGTTATGGATGATGAACACATTAATTTTTACGCTAAACAAACAAGAACAGCTCTTAAAAATTGCGGAAACATTGATGCTGAATCAATTGATGAAGCAATTGCAGTTAGAGGGTATGAAGCACTTTATAATGTTTTGGAAGAAAATGACCCTGATAAAGTTATTGAAACAATTGAAAAATCAGGCTTAAGAGGCCGTGGCGGCGGCGGGTTCCCAACCGGCAGAAAATGGCGCTTTACTGCAGCAAATAAAGGCGGAAAATCTTATGTTATTTGTAACGGCGACGAAGGCGACCCCGGCGCTTTTATGGATAGATCCGTTATGGAAGGCGACCCCCATAAATTATTGGAAGGCATTGCAATTGCAGCATTTGCCGTTGGCGCAGATGAAGCCTACATTTATGTAAGGGCGGAATATCCGCTTGCAATTAAACGTTTAAGAAAAGCCATTAAAGATGCCGAAGAAAGAAATTTCTTAGGCAATAACATAATGGGCACAAACTTTAATTTAACCATTCATATAAGAGAAGGCGCAGGCGCTTTTGTTTGCGGTGAAGAAACAGCTTTAATAGCATCAATTGAAGGCGAACGCGGCATGCCAAGGCCAAAACCGCCGTTCCCTGCAAACAAAGGTTTATTTGGAAGGCCCACACTTATAAATAACGTTGAAACTTTGGCAAATGTTCCCGTTATTATTTTAAACGGTGCCGAATGGTTCAATAAAATGGGAACAGAAACCTCTAAAGGTACAAAAACATTTGCTCTAACAGGCGAAGTTAATAATACAGGTTTAATTGAAGTTCCAATGGGAACCACCTTAAGGCAAATTATTTTTGATATAGGCGGCGGCATGAGAGAAGGCAAAAAATTTAAAGCCGTTCAAATCGGCGGGCCTTCAGGCGGCTGTTTAACAGAAGAACACCTTGATATTCCAATGGATTATGACAACTTAATTAAAGCAGGAGCAATGGTTGGTTCAGGCGGTTTGGTTGTTATGTCCGATAAAACTTGTATTGTTGAAGTTGCAAGGTTCTTTATGAACTTTACAACTAATGAATCTTGCGGCAAATGTGTTCCTTGCCGTGAAGGAACCAAAAATATGCTTGCAATTTTGCAAAAAATTGTTAAAGGCAATGGCACTATGGAAGATTTGGATAAATTGGAAGAACTTGCAGAAGTTGTAAAGGCGGGTTCATTATGCGGCCTTGGAAAAACCGCACCAAACCCCGTTTTATCCACTCTTAAATATTTCAGAGATGAATATATAGCGCATATTAAAGACAAAAAATGCCCTGCAGGCGTTTGCAAAGCGTTGAAGAAAATTGTAATTAAAGAAGAACTTTGCAAAGGCTGCACAAAATGTGCAAGAAATTGCCCTGTGGGCGCAATTGACGGAACGGTTAAACATCCGCACAAAATTAACCAATCAAAATGTATTAAATGCGGCGCTTGCTTAAATGCTTGCCCGTTCAAGGCCATTGTTAGCGAATAAGGATTAATTAAATGAGCGAAAATATTAAAAAAACTCTTTTTATAAATGATATTGAAGTTGAATTTGATAATGAAAAATCAATTTTAGAGGTTGCAAAAAAGGCGGGAATTGAAATTCCAACTTTTTGCTACCGCCCCGATTTAACCCAGTTTGGCGCTTGCAGAATGTGTGTTGTGGAAATTGAAAAAAGAGGTGTTCAAGCTTCTTGCACAATGCCGCCTGAAGTTGGCCTCAGGGTTTATACAAATACCAAAAAAATCAGAAAAATAAGAAAAACGATTTTGGAATTGTTGCTTGCACGCCATGACAGAGAATGCACAATGTGCTCTAAATCAGGCTCTTGCGAGCTTCAAAAATATGCCCACGAATATGGCGTTACAAACATTCCTTTTGAAAAAATTACCGAAGAAGACCTTCTTCCCATTGATTCATCAAGCTATTCAATTCAAAGAGATATGAACAAGTGCATTTTATGCGGCGCTTGCGTTAGAGCTTGCCATGAGTTTCAAGGTTTAGGCGTTCTTGATTTTTACAACAGAGGCTACAGAGCCAAAGTTCAAACGATGGCAAATAAAAATATGTTTGATGTTGATTGCGTGAATTGCGGCCAGTGTGCTTCCGTTTGCCCGACAGGGGCTTTAACTGTGAAATCTGATATAGAACGTGCTTACGACCTTTTATTGGATAGGGAAGTTAAAACGGCAATTCAATTTGCACCATCTGTAAGGGTTGCTTTGGGCGAAATGTTTGGCCTAAAAGCAGGGGAAAATTCCGTTAAAAAAATGTATGCAGCTGCAAGAAAATTGGGCTTTGACCTTGTTTTTGACACCAATTTTTCAGCTGACCTTACAATTATGGAAGAAGCAAACGAATTTATTCAAAGAGTTCAAAAAAATGAAAATCTTCCCATTTTCACTTCTTGCTGCCCTGCATGGGTAAAGTATATGGAATTAAAACATCCTGATATGTTAAACCACCTTTCAACGGCAAAATCTCCTCAGGGAATGATGTCTGCCACAATAAAAGAATTTGTTCCCAAGTTCTATGAGGGGGTAACAAATGAAAACTTAAAAGTAATTTCTGTTATGCCTTGCAGTGCTAAAAAATATGAAGCAAAAAGAGAAGAATTGAAAGGTCAAACAGATGTTGTTTTAACAACGGTTGAATTTGCAAAAATGATTCAAGCGGAAGGTATTGATTTTAAAAACTTAAAAGAAGAAGAAGCAAATTCACCATTTGGCGGATACTCCGGCGGTGCAACAATATTCGGTGCATCTGGCGGTGTAGCTGAAGCTGCAGTTAGAACTGCATATAATATGATAACCGGCAAAGATTTGGAAAACCTTGATATTTTGCCTTTAAGAGGTGTTGATGCTTCTTCAAGATCAAAAGAAGCCATTCTTGATATTCAAGGCAAAAAAATAAAAATAAGGGTTGTTTCAACATTAATTGAAGCGGAAAAAGCAATTAAAGAAATTAAAGAAGGCAGGGCCGATTTTCAAATGCTTGAAGTTATGGCATGCCCCGGCGGGTGCGTTAACGGCGCAGGCCAGCCGATTTCCTGCAAAGATTCAAAAATTAAAGAAGAGAGAATGGAAGGGTTATATAAAGAAGATAAAAATCTTCCTGTTAGAAATTCCCATGAAAACCCTGAAATTATTAAACTATACAAAGAATTTTTGGAAACTCCGGGGTCAAAATTGGCACATCATCTTTTGCACACAACATATTCAGACAAAAGAAAAGGCAGTTACCTTGATTTAAAATAAACAAAAAAGAGGCATCTTTATGCCTCTTTTTTTTAAACTTTTTTTTAAAAAACAATCAGGCTGTCAAAAACAGCTTATGATCATCCGGGTTGTTTGTTCCGCCAAGCCCGTTTTCAAAGCCTGCACGCTTGTTTGCGCCTATCATTGCAACTTCGTTAATATCTTTTTGATAAGAATTAACACCTTGGTTTCCGCCTGTTTTAGAAACGCCTTGCGCCTCAGGGGTTCCGCCCCAAATGCTGCCTGTTCCGCCTGTCGAGCTTCCGCCTACATATGTGCTTGATACAGGTGCTGCACTTTGAGCGTATGCGTTAAACGGATTAATTGTAAATGGATTGCTCATAGTTATACCTTTTTGCTTTTATACATAAATAAAAACAACTAAAGACAAAAAATTTCATAAAAAACTAATTGTGTTACAAAGCTTAACAATTTTCTTTGCGTGTGTTATAATGCGCCTTGTAGTAGTATTTTAGGGATAGAAAAAATTATGTCTTTTTCAATGAAACTGAGAAAAGTTTTGTACAATCTTTTCTTTTGGGCAATTTTAGCCTATTCGATGTGGCTTATTTTATTTAAACTGGCAACAGATTTTACAACTATTAAAATTATTTGGGCGGGGCCGATTGCAGGCATGGCCGCACTTTTATTTGCAGCTTTAAAAATTCATGATGTATTATTTGTTAAAAACGAAAATATAAAATTGAAGGAAATGGAAACAAGCCTTAAAAAAGGGTTTTTTAATATTCAGAAAAAAGAATTTTTCTTAACTTTATTGTCTTCGGCGGTTTTGTTTCCTTTCATTTATAAATTTGTAAATTTGCAGGTTGCAATTTGCTTTTTGGTTGGTACAATTACAATTTTTGTATCTTCGTTTTTTTCTTCTCTTGTTTCAATGAATTCAAACATAAATGTTTTATTTGCAGCCGAAAATTCCGCTGCAAGCTACCATAAGGCGGCAGTTAACGGTGCATTTTCAACATTTTTAATTCCTGCAGGGTTTAGTTTAATTTTATTCCCTGTTTTATATTTTATTTTTAAAGACCCTGCAATTATTATGGGTTATACATTCGGCGCTTGTTTGGAAGCTTTTTTAATCACTTGTTCGGGTGAAATTTTTGCAAAAGCTTCAAATTTAATTTTTAGCGAAAAAAATGAAGCAAAAGAGGCTGTAATTTTGGCAAACGGAATAAGTTCAAAAAATATGGCACTCGATTTTATTGTTACAATTATTGCAATTTTAACGGGAACAATTATAAACGGCGTTTTGGTTTTAAATTTAATCGGGGCGTTTATTCCGATGACACTTGTTGCAATCGGTGTTTTTTGCGCAATTTTGGCTTCAATTTTTACAAAATTAAAAGGTGTAATGAATTCAAAATTGCCTTTATTTATCGGTTTTATTGCATCCGTTATTTTATATTCTGCAATTTCATATTATTTAATAGAAAAAGTTTTTATGCCGGGATACGGGCTTTTTTACCCTGTTATGACGGGCGTTATTCTTGCATTGTTCCTTGCAGGGTTGGGATATTTTAATTTAAGAAACAAAAAAGATGAGTTGGAAGGCTTTACAAAAGAAGAAACAACGGCAAGAAGCTTTGTTGCGGTTTCTTTGCCTCTTTTAATCGCAGGGTTTATGGCGCTTGCGGCGTTTATTAATGCAGGCGGCATGGAAAGCTACACGGCAGGCTTTTGGGGCTTAGGTTTGGCTGCAATTTCAATGCTTTCCGTTTCTTATATTTTTGGTGCTTTATATGCAGCCTTGAATATTTCAAAAAATGCGCTGATAATTTCTGAAGCGGATGAACACAAAGAAAAAATTGAAGAATTTTACCCTGCTGCCTCTATGTATGGCGGAAAAACAAAAACAATGTTTTCAATAGCTTCAATTTATGCTTGCTTTGTTGTTTTTGCAGGTTTTGTTATGACAATTAACCTTGAAGAAGTTGATTGCCTGAACCCGTTTGTTTTATTTGCCCTTATATTTGGTGCAGGTGTTCCTGTTTTATGCGCGGGGCTTATTAACGGCTCATTTATAAAAGCAGCAAAAGCAATTTTCAAAAAAGAAACAAATGACGGTTTAGAAATTGTGAAAAAGCTTTCAAATAAAGGCTTTATAGGTTCTATTTTGCCTTTGGCTTCGGTTTTAATTCTTCCGTTATTCAGCTATTTCGGAATTACAAAACTTTTTGAAAAAGCTTTAGGCATGCAAACCCTTACAGGAACTCTTTTAGGTGCAATTGTTGCGGGCGGTTTGGTTGCAATTTTATTTGGCTTTAAAGATTCTCTTTCGGATACAAAATTTGATTTTGCATCAAAAGAATGTTCAAGCCCTGTTTCAAACCTTGCAATTAAATTAATTATCCTATCTTTATTGCTTACATTTATATTGTTTATGCCGACAGTATAAATTAATATAAAAATAACAAAAAGCAGGAAGAAATTTCCTGCTTTTTTTGGTGAAAAATATGGCAATAAAGTTTTCAAAATTTGTAATTAATTCAAACGGAAATGATGTTATAGATATAACGGAAAAAGTTAAGGCGGCAATTTTAAAATATGGAGTTTATGATGCCTTAATAAATATCCATGCTCCGTTTTCTTCTTCTTCAATCGGTGTTTTTGAATATACGCCGGATACTGTGGAAGAATTTTTAAATTTTTCAAAAAAACTTATTAAAACAAAAAATCACCACCACATAAAAAGTTTAATTGTGGGAAATTCCGCAACAGTTCCTTTTATTGGGGGCGAATTTGAACTTGACAGGTTTCAAAGAATTTTACTTTTGGATTTTGATGATAAAAAAAGAGCAAGAAGTGTTATAATACAAATTATTTACTGACGGCACTTATTATGGAAAAAATTAAAGAAAATGAATTTATTTTATTAAAATCAAAAGATGATTATTCTTATGCCCACTATAAAATGGCACCTTTAAGCGTAAAAACGGGCTTTTTTGGAACAGCGGGCGAAGGAATTCAAGATAAGAGCGGAAAAATTACCCTTTTTGTTGACCCGAGATACCACATTCAAGCAGAAATTCAAACAAAAGGAAAAAATGTTGATGTTGTTAAAATGGATTTTAAAAAGCCTTTTTTAGCATATATAAAAGAATTCTTGCCAAAAAATTCAACTCTTTATATTCCATATAAATCAATTCCTTTTTTATTTTATAAAAAATTAATTGATGAATTAAAAGGGGTTGAAATTAAAACCTATGATACACCGTCAGATGAAGCTTCAATTGATAATAAAAACGAAGAAGTTTTTGAAGTTGCAAAAAATATTGCAGGAAAAACACAAAAAGAAAAATTAAACAAAATTAAAATTGAAAACTTTTTAATAACGGATTTAGTGCAAATAGCATACCTTTTAAATTTAAGAAGCTATAAAACAAACAATATTTCAACATTCAGGGCAAAACTTTTTATTAAAAATGAAGGTGAAATTTATTTATTCACAGATTATAAAACCCCCGTTGATTTTGATTTTTTAATCAAAAAACCGATGAAAGAATTTGAAAATTTTATTAAAAATTTTGACGGTGAAATTTCAATCGATGAAGCTTCAATTTCTTTGTTTGATTATCTTTTAATTAAACGCCCCGTTTTTATTAAAAATAATCCAATCATTCAAATGAAATCAAAGAAAAATAAATTTGAACTTAACCATTTTAAAGAAAGCTTTAAAAGGCTTGATTTAGCGCTATATTCATTCAGAGAAAAAATTAAAGAAGGATTAAATGAATTTGAATTAAACCAAATTTTTGAAGCTGAATTAAAAAGATTTGGCGCTGATGGGACAAGCTTTAAAACAATTTTAGCAATAGGTGAAAATTCAAGCATTATTCACTATACGGAATCTTCAAAAGAAAAAATCTTAAAAAAAGGCGATATAATTCTTCTTGATTGCGGCGGTTATTATGAAGGAGGGTATGCAACAGATATAACAAGGGCTTTTTATTGCAAAGGAAAAACTCCCGATGATAAATTAAAAGAAATATATACAGCCGTTTTAAAGGCACAGTTAAATATTTATCATTCAAATATTTTAAATTGTTTTGAACTTCATATGATGGCTTTTAAATATTTAAAAAAATATCAAAAAGAAGGCTTCTTTTTCCCCCACGGTTTAGGCCATGGGGTTGGAATAGAAGTGCATGAAGCGCCCCCCGTATTATCCGTTAATTCAAAATATAAATTAAAAAATAATAACATTTTTACAATTGAACCGGGGTTATATAAAGAAAACCATTTTGGAATAAGGCTTGAAAATACGGTTTATTTAGAAAAAAATAAAAAGGTTTCTCTTTCTCATTTTCCATATGAAAAAGAGCTTATAAATTATGAAATGTTAAATAAAAAAGAGCAAAAATGGCTTGTTGATTGGCAAGAAACGGCAAAAAGGATGTATGAATGTTAAAAGAAATAAAAAGCCTGCAAAACCCTTTAATTAAAGATGTTGTAAAATTGCATCAAAAAAAATACAGGGAAAATTTAATTTTAATTGAAGGCAAAAAAGCTGTTTTAGAAGCAATTGAATATAAATTAAAAATAGAAAAAATTTTTACTCTTGAAACTTTACCTGAATTTAAAAATTTTGAAACGTATCTTGTTACAGATGAAATTATGAAAAAAATTTCAACTACAGAAAGCCCTGCAACTGTTGTTGCAGTTGCAAAAAAACCAAATTATGACATAAAAAAATTCTTGTCTTATAAAAAAATTATCCTTCTTGATAATATAAAAGATGCGGGCAACTTGGGTACAATAATAAGAGCATCAAGCGCATTTGGCGTGGATGGAATTTTTTTATTCAATGATACCGTTGATGAATATTCCCCAAAAACAATAAGGTCAACTGCGGGGAATATGTTTAAAATTCCGATTAAAAAAGTTAATATGGAAGAATTAAAGGAGTTTAAAAAAGAATTTGGTTTTATTGCAACCGTTGTAAATTCAAATAAAAATTTTTCAGATTATAAGCCAAAGGGTAAATTGGTTGTCATGTTCGGGTCTGAAGCTGATGGTTTGTGTAACGAATTATTAAATTTGGCGGATGAAAAACTTACAATAAAAATGGCAAATAACGTAGAATCTTTGAATTTGGCGCTTTGTGCGGGAATTGTTTTATATAAACTTCAAGAATGAAACCGCCCAAGTTTCTTATTGCACACAACTTAAAGTTGTGGTATATTTATGCTTGAACTTTATAATAAGGAGTCCGTTTTCTATGCGAATTTCGCCAATATTTGCTCAAAAAAGCCATAATAATTCAACTGCTATGGGACAAGGTTTCCAAAGGTTAAATAAGGGCAGTTTGGTACATTCAAAAATGGAAAATAACAAAAGCGATGTTTTTGTTAAAATGGCTGAAGCAAGCTATTCTAACAGCCCGAGAGGCGTAAAAATTCAATCTGAATTGCAATCTATGGGGCTTATTTAGTTTTTATTTTTAGTATTGGGGAAAAATGAAATTAACGGTTTTAGGTTTAGGCTGTTGGGGTTTGGTTTTTACTAAACTTTTAACGGATAATTTTGATGAAGTGGTGGGTTGGTCAAGAGAACAAGATTTATCTGAAGAGCTTGTTAAATTTAAAAGAACAACAAAACCATTTAACGTTCAATTAAATGAAAAGGTTAAAATTACAAGCAACCTAAAAGAAGCAATAGATGGTGCCGATATTATTCTTCTTGTTGTTGCAACGTCTGCCATTAGGGCTGTTTGCAAACAATTAAAAGAAGCCGGCATTAAAGATGAACAAATTTTGGTGAATGCTTCAAAGGGTTTAGAACAAGGCACATTAAAAAGAATGAGCGAAGTTATTTTAGATGAACTTCCGACTCAAAAAATTGCCGTTTTATCAGGCCCGACTTTGGCACTGGAAGTTTTAGAAGGGCAGCCAACGGCAGCTTCTGTTGCAGCGAATGATTTAGAAATTGCTAAAAAAGTTCAGAAGGCATTGAATGTGCCGAATAAATTCAGATTATATACAAATGATGATATGATTGGTGTTGAACTTGGCGGCAGCTTAAAAAATGTTATTGCAATTGCTGCAGGCTTTATTGATGAAATGAAATTTGGCGATAATTCTAAAGGGGCATTGTTGGCTCGTGGCATGGCAGAAATTGTGAGAGTGAGCGTGCATTTGGGTGCAAACCCTTCAACTTTGTGGGGGTTATCCGGCATGGGAGATTTAATTGCAACCTGCAGCAGCCACCTGAGCCGTAACAATACGGTTGGCAGAATGCTTGCAAGGGGCAAAAAAATTGATGATATTTTAGCAGAATTAGGTTCTGTTGCAGAGGGGGTTAAAACCTCAAAAGCAATTGTTGAGCTTGCAAAAAAAATAAATATAGATACACCGATTTCAAACGCTATTTATAAAGCTGTTTATTCAAAAGAAAATTCAAAAGAAATCTTTTTAGAATTAATGAATAGAGAACTTAAAGGTGAAGAAACTTTTCTTAAAAAATAAGCCTTAAATCAGGGCTTATTTTTTATATATATAAAAAACCCTGAAAACTTTCATTTTCAGGGTTTTTATTATAGCTTTTTGAAATCAAACTATTTTTGAGCTTTATACATAGCTTTTTGAGCTGAAACACCGAGAGGTACAGCTTTTTCATCTGTAATCATGATGGTGAATACGTCTTTAAGAAGTTTTTCACCGGGGCCTGCCCATGTGTATCGTGCTTTATTTGAAGCGTTAGCAGGGTTTGGTTTTCTGTCGCCGTTAACGTCAACCATAATTAAGCAAGGAGCATAATTTGTTGAGTTAACGTTTGTAGCTAAACCGTATGAACCGCATTCGCCGATGTAACCGTTATCAACAGTACGTTTGTTGAATGTGATTGTTTGCGGGTTTGTTTTTTCATGCATTTTGAATGTTTGGTTGCCTGATGTTGGGAATTCAAATCTCATACCATCAGTTGTGTAGAATGCATAGTTGCCGTCATTGTTGAAATCGAGTTGTGTTGTTGATTTCATAACTGACATGTGCTGTTGAAGGTAGCCAAACAAGTTAGCGTTGTCATAAGGTGATTCACCTTCAAGAGCGATATTCATTGTTAAAGATGAGTTCAAAACTGAAACAGCTTTTCTTAAGCCTGTTTTGAATTCTGATTGGTTAGTGTTAACGATAACTGAAGGAATTGTCATCGCAGCAACTACACCGATAATAGCCAAAGTAATCAAAACTTCAGCCAATGTAAAACCTAAGCTCTTTTTCATAATTAAGTTACCTTTCATAAATTAGGACCAAAT
>DVKW01000183.1 GCA_018715855.1 Candidatus Galligastranaerophilus intestinigallinarum | reverse complement strand
TACAATCTTTGCAATAAACTTGAACTTTGAATTGTTCGCCATCTCCCGGTCTTGCATTAATTGTTTTGAATGATTCGGGAGCATCTTTCAAGCTTTCAGGTGTTGCAAGTTTTGTTCTGATTGCTGCATGCGGGCAAGCAGATGCGCAAATGCCGCATTGAATACAATTTTCAGGATTCCATTTCGGAACTCTGGGTGCAATGCCTCTTTTTTCTAAGCAAGCTGTGCCTGTCGGGATAACGCCATCCACGCTCATAGCAGAAACAGGGATGTCATCACCTTTTTGTCTCATAGACGGTTCAATAATTTTCTTAGCAAATTCATCTGCGTTATCAGGAATTAATTGAATTTCATCTGCAGCGCAAACATTATCTAAGCTTGATGGAATAACAACTTCTTCCGTTGCATCAACTGCAGCATCAATTAAGGCTAAGTTCATCTTAACAACGTCATCACCTTTTTTCTTAAAGGTTTTCTTTGTCATTTCTCTCATGCCCTCTAACGCTTGTTCAAAAGGAATGATGCCTGAAACTTTGAAGTATGCAACCATCATAACTGTGTTTGCACCTTTGCCTCTTAACCCCGGTTGTTGTTCAATTAATTTTTCAGCATCAACGTTATAGAATTTAATTTTCTTATCTATAATTGTCTTTTGCATATCACGTGTTAAGTGAGCAAATGCTTCTTCTTTTGAATAGGGGCTATTTAATAAGAATGTGCCGCCTTCTTTAATACCTTTTAATAAATCATATCTTCCGATGTATGCATGAGCTGAGCATGAAACAAAATCGGGAGCTGTGATAAGGTATGTTGATTTAATCGGTTTGTCGCCAAATCTTAAATGTGAAACTGTAACACCGAATGATTTTTTAGAATCGTATGCAAAGTATGCTTGAGCATCTTTGTTTGTATATTGGCCGATAATTTTAATTGAGTTTTTGTTAGCACCAACCGTACCATCAGAACCTAAGCCCCAGAACATGCAATTTGTAGTGCCTTCAGGTTCTGTAACGATATGTTCTTCAATTTTTAATGATTTGTGAGTTACATCATCTTCAATACCAACGGTGAAGCCGTGGAACCCATTATTTTCAAGGTGTTTGTAAATTGCAAGAACCATAGATGGTGTAAATTCTTTTGAACTTAAACCGTATCTGCCGCCAATAACTTTAATGTCTTTGTTATCTAATGCTGCAACAACATCTAAATATAAAGGTTCGCCGATTGAACCGGGTTCTTTTGTTCTGTCTAAAACGGCAATTCTTTTTGTTGTTTTCGGTAATGCCGCATTAAAACGTTTTGTATCAAAAGGTCTATACAATCTAACTTTAACTAAACCGTATTTTGTGCCTCTTGTTTTATTTAAGTATTCAATTGTTTCTTCAATTGTTTCGCAAGATGAACCAATTGCAACTATGATATCTGTTGCATCAGGTGCACCAACGTAATCAAACGGGTGATATTGTCTGCCTGTAACTTTAGCAACTTTATCCATATATTCTTGAACAATATCAGGAACCATATCATAGTATTTATTAACTGTTTCTCTTCCTTGGAAGTAAACGTCTGTGTTTTGAGCACCAACTTTGCAAACAGGCGCTTCAGGTCTCATTGCTCTTTGTTTAAATTCTTCAATATATTTTGGTTCAACTAAGCTTGCAATATCTTCATAAGAAATTTCTTCAATTTTATGAACTTCATGAGATGTTCTGAAACCGTCAAAGAATTGAAGGAAAGGAACTTTTGCTTTGTATGTTGAAAGGTGAGCAACAAGCGCCATATCCATTTCTTCTTGAACCGAATTAGCGGCTAACATTGCATAGCCTGTGTTACGGCAGCCCATAACGTCTGTGTGGTCGCCAAAAATTGCCAATGATTGAGCAGCCAATGCACGTGCTGAAACATGGATAACATGCGGAAGCATTTCACCTGCTGCTTTGTGCATTACAGGAATCATTAACAATAAACCTTGTGATGCTGTATATGTTGAAGTTAAGGCACCTGCTGCAAGAGAACCGTGAACAGCGCCTGCTGCACCAGCTTCTGATTGCATTTCGGCAACTTTAACTTCTTTGCCCCAAATGTTTTTCTTGCCTTGTGAAGCCCATTCATCAACCCATTCGCCCATCGTTGAAGACGGTGTAATAGGATAAATGGCAGATACTTCACTTAAGGCATATGCCACATGCGCTGCGGCATAGTTACCATCAACAGTGATAGTTTTTTGCATATTTAAAGACCTCCATTCAAATTACACTATTCTATGCTTATCAATAATATAATAATGTAATTAAAAAACAGTCTGATTACAAGTTTATAATTAAATTTCTTGCATAATTTTTAATGGATTTGTAAAATTATGTTAGCAATTTTTGTTATTCAGCTGTTTTATCTTGTTATAAAAAGATTCGGAGGTTTTATGTCTATCGCTGCATCACTTGCTGCTCAATCTGCAATTATGAGAGCAAACCAAGCGGAAATGGCTGCAATTAGAGCAAGCCAAGCTCAACAAAGCTTAATTGGTTCCGGTGGCGATTTTAATTCTATTGCAAGAAAAGAATCTCATCTTGAAGCCGAAAAAATAAAAGCGGAAACTCAAGCAAAGGTTTCAAGAGCTCAAGCAAAAGCTCTGAAAGAAAAAAGCAAAAGAAATAAACTTGATGTAATGGCTTAAAATTACATTTCCAGTCTTGATTCTAAGGCCCTTATAAGGGTTAATTCGTCCGTATATTCAAGCTCTGAACCCAAGGGAATACCGTAAGCTATTCTTGAAACCTTAATTCCAAACGGTTTTAAAAGTTTTGATAAATAAAGGGCGGTGGCTTCCCCTTCAACAGAAGGGTTAAGAGCTAAAATAATTTCTTTAATGTTTTCTTTATGCACTCTATTTAAAAGCTCTTTAACTTTAATATCTTCCGGCCCAATGCCATCTATTGGGGAAATAAGCCCTTGCAAAACATGGTATAAACCGTTATATTCGTTTGTTTTTTCAATTGCAATTAAATCTTTTGCTTCACTAACCACACAAATTGTTTCTTTATTTCTTGA
>DVKW01000014.1 GCA_018715855.1 Candidatus Galligastranaerophilus intestinigallinarum | reverse complement strand
CGTGTCTGTATCTGGAATTGAGTCAGTATCCGTATCAGGTATCGAATCAGTATCGGTATCTGGGATAGAATCTGTGTCGGTATCAGGGATTGAATCGGTATCAGTATCTGGTATCGAATCAGTATCGGTATCAGGGATAGAATCTGTATCGGTATCTGGGATAGAATCCGTGTCTGTATCAGGTATTGAATCCGTGTCTGTATCAGGTATCGAATCAGTATCCGTATCTGGGATAGAATCCGTGTCTGTATCAGGTACAGGAGTTGGTTCAGAATCTGTATCAGGTACAGGTGTTTGTTCTACATCAGAATCTGAAGGTTCATCGTTTGGTTTTTCAGGTGCAGGTTTTGCAACTGCGTTGCCTTCGCCGTCATTTACATAGAAGTATTGCTCTAATGACATTGTAAGGTCACCATCTGTTTTAAGAGTGCCGTCTTCATTGTAGAATGAACCATTAATAAATCTGTCTAAATTAAATGTTAAATATTGTTTAGCGCCGTCATAATCACCATTTTTAATTAAATCGCTTACAACATCTTCATATCCTTCTTCAACGTCAAATACGCCGAATTGATATTCTTTTTCTTCGCCATCTACATCAATTGTTTGTGTTGCAGCAAAGAAATCCATATGATCATATGCAAATTGTTCATATAGAGAGTATGTTTTAGCATTCAGGTCTGCTACATCTAAGTTATATTGGAATACATAGTTTCCATTTTCATCAAGCGTTTTTGTAGCATACGGTTCTAATGTGTCAGGGTCAGAATATAATGTTGCAATGTCAACGAAATCGTAAATTCCGGGTGTTTCTTCTTCGCTTGCAACAACTTTTGAACCGTCAAGCGTGAAAGAGCTTTCGCTTGGTGTCATTTCATGAACTATATGGTATGCATCATCAATTGAAACATCTTCTATGCTTTTGCCACTTGCAGTAACATTTAAGCCGAATGTTTGCGGCAAGTTGAGTTCTAATGTTTCGCCATCTTCCAATTCACTTAAAGTTTGCAAAAGCATTAAATCTGTGCGGTCGCCATCGTTGTTAATTTTTCCGTCAAACGCTTCATTGTATTGGTTATCTTTAATGGTTAACCAAGTGGCAATTGAGGCTGCTGATGTGCTTGCTTCTTTGCCGCTGTTATCTGCATAATTTGAAGCAAATGCGGCATATAAATCTTCCACTGTTTTTATGGAATTATCAAGTTTAATTGTGTCATTTTGGGTTGTATATAATGTTGTTGCAGATTCGCTTCTGTTATATAGCGGAGAAATTGTTGAAATGCCGTGAATTTCAACTGTATCAGGAGTTTGAAATTCCATTATGCCCATTTCATATAAATCATCATTTAAAACCGCTTCAATATCTGCTTCTTGCCAATTTTCAACACCGTAATATTCTGCAATAGCCTTTTGCATGTCTTCATTGCCTTCGATTAACTCTCTTGCAATTTGGTCAAGAACAGCTCCCGTTATTTCTCCGGGGTCTCCGCCATTGTTTACAAATGGTTCTGTATATTGTTTATTAATTGCTTCAAGCAAGGTGGTGCATTCATCCGCTTCATTAGAAGAAGTTCTTACAACGTGGGTTGTGCTGTTAACTTGTTCTTCATTTGGAAATTTATCATCCATCATTGCCAAAATATTGGGGAATTTTTTAACTTCAACATTTTCGCCATCATTCATAACAGTGGAAACAACGCTAACTACAGGAATATTGCTTTCTAAATCTAATAATTCAACTTTTTTTGTATCGCCGGGCTGGCTTTTACCGTGAGTTTCATCAACATTTTGGACGACTGAGCTTGCAGGCACACTTGATGCATTCATGTTGTTTGTATTAACGGGAGCACAGCCTGAAGATAAGCCCATTGTGGCTGCCAAAGCTATGAGCAAGCCTTTGATACCTTTTGCTTTTACACTTTCTTTTTTATTTCCTGTAAATGTTACTAAGTCATCTTCATTGGTTTTGGCACCGTTTAGATAACTTGGTTGATAGTTATTTTGTTGTTCTTGAGGACCTTCCTTGTCGTAAATGGGGTTTTGGTTGTTAATTCCTAATGACGAAATAAATTTCATAGTTTTCTCCTAGTAGTCGCACTAACCTTACACATGCTAATACGGTATATAAATAAGAAACTTTAACAAGAAAAAAATTAATAGCGAACAAACAACATAGTAAAAAATTTTTACATTTCTTAATATATGCTCGAAACCTTGGCAGTGTCGGATAGTTATTTTATTTTCACACAAATTTAATTTTAAAAAATTTAATTAATAAAATTTAATATTTTATAAATATGCTTAGAAACACCCTCGCCCATGCTCATACAATTTTTTTCAATTCTTAAAGCACCTTGGGTTCTATTGTCTGCTCCCAAGTTACGCCCCGCGGCGTACAAATTATTATAATCCTTAGACATTAAAGAATCAATTGTTAAATAATATTTGCCGTTTGTTTTTAAAATCGAACCGTCTTTTTTGTTTGAATGTATATCTATTGGGTAATCTCCGCAAAGAATGGGTTCTTCAGGCATTTCATTTTTCATATCTTCAATTGTATATTGTTTTTTTGCAATTATTTTGTTGGTTTCTCTTTTACCTGTAATTGGTGCTATATTTGATATATAGGCATTTTCAAACCCTTTAAAATATTTTTTTACAAAAAGAAAAATTCTGTAGATGGCTTCCCTTGCTTCAATTATGGCATTTGAATAATCAAGCGGGCTGTTTACATCAAAGTTTCTTAACCTTGGGCAGTTAAAGGCTACTAGGCCATCTGCCCCTGCAACAGTAAAGAGTTGAAAATATGCGGTATCAAAGGGGGTAAGATCGCCGTTTTGAAGGGCTTTTTCAAATAATGGCTTAAGCCCCCAATTTTTCTCATCCCATGTATATGCCGTTGTAAGATGAATTTTGCCGTTATACGTGCAAAAATTTGTAACATCTTTGTTTTTATCTGTTTCAATTAAAAAATCTTTTAACTTTTCAATATCAACGTTTGCAACTAAAAACCTGAGAGATGCGGGCTGCTTTTCTTCATTTTCCTGATAAAATTTTTGCCCTAAAAGTTTAAAAATTTTTGCATCACCTGTTGAGTCTATGAAATACTTCGAATAGATTGATAGCGATAATATATTAGAACTAAAATCAATATATTTTATTAAAGAATTTCTTTTGTGAACCTTAACAGGCTCCATTTCAAAGTAAATATCTACACCGACACTTTTTAACATTTTATCCAATGTAATTTTTAAAAGTTCCGGATTAAACCAGCCGTCGTTATTGTCAAAATATTCTATGGCGCCGTTAACTTTTTTTAAATTTGAAACTAAGGATTTATAAAATTCAACATTTATATTTTCATCTTCACTTTTCATAACGGGCAAAACAAGCCCGCCTGTCATAAGGCCGCCCAAAAAATTATTTTTTTCAACAAGTGCAGTTTTAAGCCCAAGCTTTGAAGCTATATAAGCAGCGGCGCAACCTGCCGTTCCTCCCCCGGTTATGCAAATGTCATACATTTTATTCATTTAATTATTATGACATAACATAGCCTTTATGTAAAAAGGTTTAAGGCTGCTTAAAATAATTTTATGGAAAAAATGAAGTAATCAGTAAAATACGGTGTTTAGAGCTTAATATAAATCTATTAGATAAATAGCTATAATGTATATTATGTAAATAGGGCATAAATAATTATTTTGGTTATAAATACGCCCCCTAATTATAAAACATTTATTAAAACGTTTGCATTTGTTTACAAATTTTTATATTGATTAAAGTTTTATTCTATTTTTGTCGTTAGATAAATTGTAAATAACAAGGAAGGCAAACCATGAAAATTGGCGGAATAGGAAAAGATGATAACCCCTTTTTAAAAAGGTTGGAAGAAGACGGGGCAGCTTCTTCAAATGTAAATAATCCGGATAAGGCAGCTAACATTGATGCTAATAATGCAGGCGCAAAACAAGTTGGCGGCGTTGATGAAATTAAAAAAACAGGGATGGAAGAAGGCGCTGCTTCAAGCAATATGAATAATAATCAAAATTCATTAATTGATCGAACACAGTTTACTTCAGATGATGAATTACAAGAAATAGATTTACAAGAATTTGAAGATGATTTCCGATAATTTTAGTTTAAAGTTATCACTGTATTGCTAAAAGATATATCTGCTTGAATAAAATTAGAGCGGATGTATCTTTTTTTATCAGTATATATCTAATAGATTTAAGAATATTAAAAATTGTTTATTTTTGGTGAAAATATTATCATTGTATTTCTATTAGTATTAATATTTTAGTTCATAAAAAATTTATAATTTTATTTTTAAGTAATTTTAATTTTTTAATGTAAAAAATATAATTCATATCGATTTTTTCTAAAACAATGAATTATCCAAAAAACAATTTTATTGTTTTTATATGGAGGAATGACCATGGATGTAAATAATAAAATTAAAATTATGATAGCAGATGACCATAAATTAATTAGAGTCGGCTTAAAAAACAGTCTTGAAAAAAACCCTGATATGGTTGTTTTATCTGAGGCTGAAAACGGCAAGGAAGCCTTGTCTAAATTTAAAAGCCATAATATTGATGTTGCCATTGTTGATCTTGTATTGGGTGATATTTCAGGGGTTGAAATCATAAGGCAAATTTTGGAATATAAGCCTGAAACGGGCGTTATTGCACTTAGTTCACAAATTAAAGACCAAGATGTAATTAATTGTGTGCAAAATGGCGCATTGGCATTTGTTTTAAAAGATATTTCAGGCGATATATTGAATATGATTGTAAGAAGCGTGTATCATGGTGCTATGTGGCTTGATAGGCGTGCTGTTTCAGCATTAAAATATGCAAAATCGGGTTTAATTCCGCAAAAAATTTCAAGCAGAGCAAGTTTTAGAGCAAGGCACAACAACTTGACAGAAAGAGAATACGAAGTTTTAAAACTTGTTGTTGACGGTAAATCTAACCAAGAAATTGCAAACGAGCTAAATATTTCAGAGCACACATCTAAAGCGCATGTGTGCAGCATTATTCAAAAACTTGTGGTAGATGACAGAACACAAGCTGCCGTTAAGGCAGTTAAAGAAGGTTTGGTTTAAAAACCGCCCGCTTAATTGCGGGCGAATATATTTATTTATTATTCAGTTTGCTTTGAAATTCAGCTAAAGAAGGCGTTGAAGCAAGGTTTGCCAATTTGGGCATCGGGGCTTGAGCGCTTCTTTGGTCTTGTTTAATTTTATTTACGGTTTCTTGACCGCCGTTTTTTTCAGTGGGGCGCTCAAACATAACTAAATCGCCTGTTTCATTATTTTTTTTATTAAGAAATTTTTTCGTTGCAAAATGTGTTCCAAGGCCAACAACAATAGCAGTTGCAACTCCTGTTATTGCCATATTTCTTTTTGATTGTTTTGAGGCTTCTTTTAGTTTGTTTTCTAATGTTTTTACCTGTTTATTTAAAATTTCTTCTTGAGATAATCTTCCCGTTTTCTTTGCAACAGCTGCAGCAACACCTGTCAGCGCGCCTGCTGCGTAAGCGGAAATTCTTGATAATAAATCTTTGTTTTGTTCTTCTGCTTGAATTTTTGCAAATTCATCGCCGTCGACGCCAGTTAAATCATCTTTTGTGGCACCTTTATATTTGGAATCCAAGTGCCTTTCTTTGTATAGTTCATAAGTAGATTTACCGGATGGGTGCAATTGCCCGTTTCCGCGCCAGCTTGTGTCCAAATTTTTGGTGTTTTCAAAAATTAGCCTTTTGGTTTCGTCATCTGCGCTTGTTGCAGCTTTCATCGCTTGTGTTAATTCGGCTTCTAATATGCCGTCTTTTAATTCTCTTGCAAAGCCATTGAATTTGAAATTGTAATCTTTGGATAATACATCCCAATCACGCCAATCAGATGGCAGAGGCTGTTTTTTTGCTCTGTAATCTTCTTTGATTTTTTCAATATATTTGTTATATTCCTGCCCGAATTTAACAAAAATTGAATCGTCATAATATGTTGTGCCGTCATCATCTGTTGTTATAAAGGCAGGAAATTCTTTTTTAACCTGCTCTTTAGCGGTTTCAGAACCTTTACCGTAAGCATCAATTATTAATTCTGCAGTATCTTTCATTAAATGATACTCATGGGTTGTTTTATATGATGTTGCTTTGTCTTTTTCTTCATTAATACGAGGGTCAAAGTTTTTTTGCTTAAAGCCTTGTGTATTTGCAACTATCGGTGTGCAAAAATATTTCATTGCTTCTATATCTGTAAGCCCGCATGGTTCAAACCTTGAAGAAAAAATTGCGGCATCAGCTGCACTTGCCATTGCATAAGCAGGCGCCCAGCCGTCTATATGAACTATTCTGCCTTTTAGGTCGGGGTCATTCAGGGCTTCTTCCATATCTTTTGCCAAAACTTTTGATTCGGGGTTTGAATCAAGCCCAGTGCCTAAAATGAGAATTGCATTTTTGCCTTCTTCTGTTTTTGCAAATTTTTTGAATGCCTGAACCGTAACATCATGCCCTTTTTGGGTGTCGCACCTGCCCCAGCTAACAAATAAAGGCACTTCATCACCTTTTCCTTGGTGTATAAGTTCAATTAAATCAGGCCTTATAACCGGTTCATCCGATTGAACTTCGGGGTTAATATTTGCCCCTTTATTTGGGTTGCCCGTAATTATTGTTGTGTCTTTACAAGAAAGCCTTTCTAAAAGTTTTGCTTTGTTTGCGTTTTTAATCTGTCTTGCTTCATCATACGTTGGGTTTTTTGGGTATGTTTCAAAGGCAGGGTATATTTTGCCGTCAGTATCAACGCATTCTTTATTATAAAGTGCATTTGGCAACGGTTTTGTTGAATCAACCGATTTATCTTCAAACGGGTTTAATATCCCTTGGAAAACCCCTTTTTCATATAATTTTGAAAAAGATTTCTGAATTGGGCCTGCTGCCTGCGGATTTATTGCAACTGCTTCTGCGTAATCTTCCGAAACGGTATCTGCTGCAGGAATTATTCCTTTATCTGCGTATCTTGCAACAATCATTGTGGGGTTTGCAGTGCCGTTTTCATCTAATGTGTCTTTTACAAAAGGTGTAAAGTATTCATCGCCTTTATCATGAAACATTGGGTCGTTTTGCACTTTTTTAATTAATTCAGGCGTTGCGCCAAGGTTTACAAACATGTTTCTTTTTGATGTTTCGCCCAAATAGCCGCCTGACATGTTGTGAAGCACATGAGTAGATTTCATGCCCACATAATCGTTGTTTCCTTGTGCAACTTTTTGTGCAAGATATTCATGCGCATATGCCATTTGCGCATCAGAACATATCATTGTTTCAGGGTTAAAATTTTCACCTTTGTCTTTAATAATTTGAGGTAAAAGTTCTACCACGGCTTTTGAAAATTTGGCGTATGTATCGCCTTCCCATCCGTTTGTTTCGCTAAAACCGCCAGATTTATAGTGGGGTGAATTATCATAGGGTTTTTTCATTGAAGCTGTTTCATCTATATAAACAAAATAAGAAAGTTTATCAGCGTCATCTTTTGGTGCAAACACTTTAATTGGCGCTGCTTCATCCATGCCCCATTGCATGGCTGTTTCATAAACAAGCCTTAATTTAACATCGCCTTTATTTGTGTGCATTACATAGTCGCCGTCTGTGTCTTTATCGGGGGCAACAGTATTGGTTGTTTCGTCAATTTTACCTTTATAGTAAGGTGTAATTTCAATTTGGTTTTCTTTTTTGTCAAAATTTCTGTAATCTTTCATAACCGTGCCAACGCCGCCGCCTTTAGACCACGGGTCGGATTCTGCACCTATAAAAATTACCTGTTCTTTGTTTCTTGGCCTTTTTGTATTGCCAAAACTAACATTTTGAATAGAACTTTGCGAATTAATTCTGTTTGAATTAGCAACAGAAGCCCCAAAATTGGGATTTAAACCTACTGAATAAATTTTCATATTTCACCTTAACAACACATACTTCATAAACATTAACACAAAACCCGTAAAAAAAACAAGTTGATAACAAAAAGGGATTTTTTTGTTAAGTTTTGTAAAAAATATGGCGAATAAGTGCACTATATACACTTTTTCGCCATATTGTATTTTAAAAATTTTACATTAAACCGATTGATTTGTGCTTTTCTGTTATTGTTTTAATAAGTTCATCCAATTCAATATACCCTTCATTTTTAAGCTTGCCTTTTATAATTACAGGCTTAATAAATTCAGGTTTTATTGATGTAAATAAAGAAGCAATGGTTTCTGCTAATTTGCCGCCCCAGCCGTAGGAACCGATTACTGTTGCAAATTTTGTTTTAGGTTTAAGAGCATTGGCTAAAATGCAAGCGTTAATTGCCATGGGGTGCGGGCCTGCAAGAACCATTGAAGCACCAACAACAATTGTTGCGGCATCTACCAATTGAACCGCCAAATCGCCCAAATCATCTCTTACAATGTCATGGGTATAAACATTTATTCCTTCTTTTTCTAAGCCTTTTTTAAGGTATTGAACCATTTCTTCCGTTGAACCGTACATTGAAACATAAGGAATTAAAACAAGGTTTTTGGGTTTGTCATCTGTCCAATCTTTATATGCATTCAAGATAAATTCAGGCTCTTTATATAAAGGCCCATGGCTTGGCAAAATGTAGCTTGGGTTAATTTCATCAATCATTTTAAGATATTTTTTGCACATTAATCTAAATGGCATCATAATTTCTGCATAATATCTTTTTGCCATTGAATATAAAAGGTCATCATTTTTTGAATATAAATCTTCAAAAGGAAGATGAGCGCCCAAAAAATCGCAGGTAAAAAGCATATTATCTTCTTTTAAATATGTAAACATGGTATCAGGCCAATGAACCCCTGGGGCTAAGATAAATTGAAGCGTTTTATCGCCTAAAGAAAGTTCTTCCTTGTCTTGAATTGTTTTAATTCTATTTTCAGGAACAAGTAGCATTTCCATTATGTTTTGTTTGCATTTTTCATTCGTAATTACAATTGCATTTGGAAATTTTTCAATTAAAGCGGGAATTGAACCTGAATGGTCTTGTTCTCCGTGGTTTGCAATAATGTAATCAACATTTTTAATTCCGTTTGCTTCAAAATTTTTAATGTATAAATCTGAAAAAGGCGGATACATTGTGTCTATAATTGCTGTTTTTTCTGAACCTTTAATTAAATATGAATTGTAAGTAGTTCCGTGTTCCAGTGGAATTAATTCATCGAAAATAACTCTGTCTGCATCGTTTAGCCCAATGTAGAAAACATCATTTTTAATTTCTTTATAAAGCATATTATTACCCTCTCTTACAATTTGTATTTAAGAAAATTTTAACATAAACATGTTAAAAAACCCGCCAAAGTTAGCGGGTTTTTTATATTTGCCCTGGGCCGGACTTGAACCGGCACGAGGGTATTAGCCTCATTGGATTTTAAGTCCAACGTGTCTACCGATTTCACCACCAGGGCTGACACAATTTAATTGTATAATATCAATTTAAAATGGCAAGAATTAATTTGAAGTTTCTATTACATTGTTTAATTCTTGAACCATAACTTCAGGGTCAATGCCGTGAACTTTTGCGCCTGCTTCTAAGTTTTCAAACCTTGCGGCAGCGCAACCTATGCAGCCTAAGCCGAATTTTTGAAAAACTTCTAAGGTTTCGGGGTGTTGTTGAACAACATCAATTATGCTCATTTCTTTTGTAATTTTTCCCATTTTTTTTGCCTTTTTTTATCTGATTATTAAGTATTATACTATGAAAAAAATAAAATCAAAAAATTGTTTTAAGGAAATGGAACCTATTGGAATTGCAGGCATGAATAAGGCCTTTAGAAGAGATTTTGTTACTTTTGAACCCGTAAAAACTTCATTTATTGATCGGATTCAAAATTTTTATCAACTAATTTTGCAAAATCTGAAGGTTTTATATCCTTAATAAAATTCTTAAATTCTTGTGCTTCTTCTTCATCTTTGTTGCTATCTGTTGAAATTGCACCATCTGCCATAACTGCAGCTGATACAAAAATAGGAACGTTTGCTCTGATTGCAATTGCAATTGCATCTGATGGCCTTGAATCAATTAAAATTTCTTTATTATCTTTATCTTGCAAGAAAATTGTTGAAAAATAAGTTTGTTCATCAACATCATTTATTTCAACTTTTGTGATTTTTGCGCCCAAAGATTCCGCAAAACTTAAAAATAAGTCATGGGTAAGAGGCCTTGTTGATGGAATATTTTCTATTTTTCTTATAATAGAGCTTGCTTCGGCAGAGCCTATCCAAATAGGCAAAGCGCGTCTATTGTCGTAATCATTTAAAACAATAATGGGCGAGCCTGTTCTTGTATCAAGTGCAATGCCCATAACTTTCATTTTTATCATATAAAACTCCTTAATAATTGGTATTATACAATAAAATTGAATTAAAAAACCCGCCAAATTTATGACGGGTTTTTTATTTATATTAAATTATAATTACCAAATCCAATCTACAAATGAATTCCAAGCATCTGAAATACCTTTGCCGATTCCACTGAAGAAGCTGCCAACACCGTTAAAGAAGGATCTGATTAAACCGGGTTTATCTTCTTCAATTGGTTTAACGCCAAGTGCTGAAATTGCTTCATCTCTTGTGCAGCCTGTTGATTCCATTAAAGCGGCTATTTTTGCTTCGTCTTCTTCAGAGTATTGTTCAGGCGGAGTTTGAAGTTCGGCAGGAACGTCATAGCCTAATTCCTGAAGATAATCAACTGCTTCTTCATAGCTAAAGCCGTTTTCCATCATGCTGTATATTTTTGCTGCAATGTCGTTAGCATCGTCTATGGGGCCAACTTGATCGCCTAATTTTTGAATTGCTTCTTCTCTTGTAAGCCCGTATGTTTCCATCATTAATTGAATTTTTTGTTCGTCTTCTTCGTTATATATGCCAAGTTTCTTTTGTTCTTCATCCGTTACGGTGTAGCCATCCGCTAAAGTTGCATTTAAAGCTTCTTCAACTGTTTCATAAATTCCTGCATCAACAAGTTCTTGAAGTTCTGCTGCCGATATTTCAATCGGGTTGCCGTCCTCATCAACTTTTTGAGTTGTGGTTGTTCCATCTGCGTTTGTTGTTGTGGTAGTTGTTTCACCACCTGTTGTATTAACAGTTACATAGCCGCCGCCATAAGGGTATTGTTGTAAATTTGTATTTGTTGTTGAAGATGTTGAGGAAGATGAATTTGAGCTTGTTGATGATGATGTTGTTTGATTGTATGAATTTGCAATATCTGAGGCAGACATTGAATTATTATTTTGACTTGTTGTAGGGCGTGTATTTACAATGCCTTGGCCGCCATTTGTAAAATCAAAAATCGTTCCTGTGCCTTGGTCATACCATTGCTGAGTATATAAGCTGTCATCTGCCAGTTTTTGTAATGTTACATAACCTGTGTCAGTATCTTGAAGTGCATAGTAACCTGCTTGGTTATAAATTGAAGTAGGTGCCATTGCAACCCCTGTTACAGTTGTGTTGCCTGCTTGAATTCCTGCGAATCTTCCTTGAAATTCCGCAAGTTCTGTTGCCTTGCTGGTGTCAAACATTGTGTAGCTCATCTTATATCTCTCTTTCCTCTAATTTAGTAAATTCTTATTTATCTAATCCTGCAATTTGTGCTGCAGACATATTTCCCGTTAAGTTGCTTATATCAAATACGCTTTTGTCATCTTTAAATTCAAAAACTTGCTTTGTGCTTTGGTCGTACCATTCGCCTGTATATAAGCTGTCATTGCTTAGTTTTTTTAATGTAAGATATCCGGAATCTTCATCTTGAAGTGCATAGTAACCTGCTTGGTTAAAAACAGAAGTTGGCGCTTGTGCAACGCCTATATATCCTGCATTTCCTGCCAGTGCACCTGAAAAACCGCCTTGAAATTTTGCTAATTCATTTGCTTTTGACGGGTCAAAGAATGTGTATGCCATTTGATATCCTCTCAATAATTTCTCTTATTGAAATAAACAAATTTTGTTAAAAAAAATTGCTAAAAAATAATGAATGAATATATAAACGATATATATAACAAGGGTTTCGGGATGTTACAAAACTTAATATTTTTTTATGATAGTATTATTCTATGCTTAAAGGACCATTTTTAGATAGAAACTTTATAGGTTCAACCGATGATTTTAATTCATCTGATATTGTTATGCTTGGCATGCCCTATGATTGCACTTGTTCAAACCGCCCGGGCACACGTTTTGCACCGCAGTTAATAAGGGTTGAATCTGTCGGAATTGAAACGTATTCGCCATATTTTGACAAAGATATAACGGATATTAAATTCTATGATGCTGGCGACCTTGAATTTCCTTTTGGAAATGCAAAAAAGGCGCTAAAAATTGTTCAAGATAATGTTGAATGCATTTATTCAAATAATAAAAAAGTCCTTGGCGTTGGCGGCGAACATTTGATGACATTAGCTGAAATTGAAGCTATAAAGAAATATTATAAGAGTTTAGCTGTTATTCAATTTGATGCACACACTGACCTTAGAAGCCAATATTTAGGTGAAGAATTAACCCATTCAGGCGTTATGTACAGAATTGCAAAAATTATCGGCTATGAAAATATTGCGCAAATCGGCATTCGTTCGGGTGAAAGGGATGAGTTTAGAATTATGCAAAAATATTCAACTCAAAAATTTTCCCCTGCAGAATTGAACTGTTTTAGAGATAAAAACATTTTTATAACAATTGACCTTGATGTTTTG
>DVKW01000182.1 GCA_018715855.1 Candidatus Galligastranaerophilus intestinigallinarum | reverse complement strand
TTATTGTTTCTTTGAATTGTTGCACTTGCAACAAGCCTTTTTTGAAAATTAAGGTTAATATTAATCGGTTGTATATGCATTTTTTATTTCGGATAATGTACAGGTATATTAAACCGCAAAAATAAAAAAACTGAACGGGCAAATTGATTAAAAAAAGTTTTTTTGGTAGCATAAACTAAAGCAATGGAGTTTTTATTTTGAATTACAAATTAATTGATATGAAAGTTTTTGGGGATGAAAGAGGCAAACTTGTTTCTTTGGAAGGAAATAAAAATGTTCCTTTTGAAATAAAGCGTGTTTATTATATTTTTGATACACTCCCAGAACAAGCGCGTGGGCTTCATGCACATAAAAATATGGAACAAATTATAGTTGCAATGGATGGTGCTTGCCAATTTGTTTTGGATGATGGCAAAAAAAGAGAAGAAGTTTGGCTAAACCGCCCCGACAAAGGTTTATACATAGGTAAAAACATGTGGAGAGAAATGCACCACTTTAGCTATGGGTGCAAATTAATGGTCTTAGCATCAGATTATTATGATGAAAAAGAATATATAAGAAATTACGATGAATTTTTAGCCGAGGTTAATAAATGAAATTATGTATTGCAGGCAAAAACGATATAGCTGTTAATGCACTTTGTTATCTTGTAAATACTTTAAACTGCAACAAAAACAACTTGTTTGTTATTCTGAACAGAAACGATTCCGGTATTGACACTTGGCAAAAATCATTAAAAAAATGTGCAAAAGAATTAGGAATAAAAATTCTTTCTCTTGAAGATGCTTATGATATAGAAGATTTATACTTTATTTCACTAGAATTTGACAGAATTATTAGAACTTCAAGATTTAAAACAGATAAATTATTTAATATTCATTTTTCCAATTTGCCTTCATACAAAGGAATGTACACATCCGTTATGCCATTATTGAACGGTGAAAAAAATGGTGGTGTAACATTACATAAAATTGACGATGGTATAGATACAGGAGAAATAATAAAACAAAAGTTTTTTGACATAGATATAAATGACACTGCAAGAGATTTATATTTTAAATATTTGAATAACGCTTTTGAGCTATTTAAAGAAAACATTGAACAACTTCTTAAAAACAATATTTCTTATGAAAAACAATCTGCTGTTAATTCTACATATTATTCAAAAACTGCATTGGATTTTAATAATATAAATATAGACTTAAATAAAACAAGTTTTGAAATACATAATCAAATAAGAGCATTTATTTTTAAGGAATACCAACTGCCTGAAATTAATGGTTTTAAGATTGAAAAATCAGTTTTGACTAATGAATTCATTGGAAGAAATAAATTTGAAGTAATTAATCAAACGATAAAATTAAGCGGAATAGATGGCTATGCCATTTTTTTAAGCATTGCAAGATAAAAAGGAAAGATGAGATGAAAAAAATTGTTAAAACCATAACGGCCTACGTACCAGGAACAATGTGTAATTTACGTTGCAATTATTGTTATATTTCAAATTGTGCAGATGACCCTCACTCTAGAAAGCCCACATATGATTATCCTCTTGAAACCATGATAAAAGCATTTAATCCTAAAAGGTTAGGCGGAATTGCTGAAATACACGTCATTAGCGGTGGCGAAACCCTTATTGATGACACAGTGGTGCCCTTTATTCATGGGTTGCTTAAATACGGACATGTGGTAACCGTAGTAACTAATTTGACACTTAATAACAGAATCGATGAGCTTCTTGATTTTCCAAAAGAATATTTGAAACATTTGATTGTTAAAGGCTCTCTGCACTGGCTTGAATTAAAAAGACTTAACAAAGTGGATGATTTTTTTAACAATATGAACAAAGTTTTAAACAGTGGCGCTTCAAGCTTTCCTTTTATTGTAATGTCGCAAGATTATATGCCATATATTGACGAGATTGAAAGAACTTGCAAAGAAAAATTAAATTCAATGCCGCATTGCACACCAAGCATTGTTTTTGAAGAAAAAACAATTAATGGTAACACCACGACCAACCCCGAGTGCACTGAAGAATTTGTAAATTTTGTTAATGAGCGTTTTGACTCGGAAATTTTTAGAGCTTCCGTAAAATATTTAAATGTGGACATAAAAAAAATATTTTGCTATGCGGGAGAATGGAGTTTTGGGGTTAATTTAAAAACAGGCGGAATGGTAAAATGTCACAACTGCCCAGAGGAAGTTAATTTCTATAAAAATTTAAACAAAATGCCTAAACTTTTGCCAATAGGCAATAACTGTCAAATTGCAAATTGTGCACTACAATACAATTTTATAGCTGAAGGCTTAATTCCAGAAGGCCCAATAACACCGCTTTTTGGTGATATGCTTAGTCGACCAAATCTGATTAATGAAGAAGTCCGCGAAATGCTTAATGTCAGATTTAGTGATATACATAAACAATACTCTTTAAAAAAACAGAAAAAAATTAATAGAAAAGTTGCACTTTGTTTTGCCGTACCAAATAATTCATTAATGGATAAAATTTTATACAGAGTGTGGAAAAAATTAGACAAAATTCTTAGAAAGAAAGGAATTATTAAGTGAAATTACTGGAACATTGGCGCAAGTTTTATTATAAAAGCTGCTCTGATTTTTTAAATAATGAAAAAAATGAGAAATATGCGCATTTCAGATATTTTGCCAGCTTTTGGTGCATGCTATACAAAAGCAAATGTTTGAAATTAATGACAGATATTTTGAATTTCAAGAAAATGAACTTGATTTATACTTAAAATTGCGCAAACAAAGATAGAAGCTGCAATCCAATGTGAATGAAATATGAATGGTAAGGAAAATTATGACAAAAATTTTAGCTACGTTTTGGCAACCAATGATTGGAAATGATTGCAATAATCTTATGTGCTATTATGAATCTTTTGCACATGAGCTTGAAACTTTTGGCAACAAGGTTTTGTTGTTAAATAAGGCATTATTTTCAAATACATATTTTGAGCCAACAGTTATAAATAAAGAATATCTTGTTGAAAAAGTCAAGTGTTATAATCCTGATTTAATTATTGCCTTTAATAATCAAGTTTTTGATGGATTATTAGAAAATACAAACTGTCCCATTTTGCTTTTCGATGCAGATGCTTCTTATCTTTTTTCTTCTAAGGAATGCATAAAAAAATATATTGACAGATACTATATGGTTACACATTATGATGGTTGGGAGAATTCATATTCAGAGCTAGGTTTTTCTAAAAATCAAATATGTGCAATTCATATGGCAACCTCTCTAAAAAATGAAAATAAATTACAAGATAAAAATATATCTTTTATTGGTACAAAATTTCTTGGCACATTAACACCAAATCTTAAGAACTTAATTAATAATAATGGTCTGAATGTATACAAAATGCTTATGGAGTTTTGGCAAACCAAAAATTTTAACTATGAAGAATTAATGCAAAAATATTGCTCAGGTTTTGAATATAATGATTTTGATATTGCATATATTTTTGATTACAGAAGCTATGTTTTATCCTCAATTCTTGATTTGGGGCTTAAATTATATGGAGTTAATTGGAAAATGGGCGAAGATAATAATATTGCCCTGATGTCAGCTTTTGATGAAACACCGAAATTTTCAATTAAACACAATCAAGATATTTATAATGAATCTAAAATTTGTTTAAGTATTTCTCATCCTCAAACAAGAGGCTATGCTTTTCCTTGGAGAATTTATGACATTATGGCAACAAACGGAATGCTGATAAGTTCAAGAAGTGATTTGCTGAATGAATTTACCAAAGGAATAGTAAAAATTCCAATGTATGAATCTCCCTATGAAGCTCGTGAATTGTGTATAAAATATTTAAAAGAAGATAATTTAAGAAAAGATATTGTCGCAGCATCAAATGAATATATTGAAAAATTTGGCAGATGGAAAGATAACTTTGAAAAAATTGAAAGTTTGGTTGGTGTAAAATTAATTAATGAAGAAAAACTTGAAAATAATAGTTTTGAAATTGTTCAAATTGATAGAAACTTAATTAAAGATACAGAAAAGAAAAAAACGAAATACAAGTTCAATTTAAAAGGAAAAATAAAGAATATAATAAATGGCTTTAGCTTAATTTTAATGAATTTACCCATCTTAGAATTTTTATATTCCAAGAAAATTAAGGAAAAAATTTATCATTCAATCAATAAATATAGAGGCAATTAAATTTATGAAAATTAGAATTTTAAACAAAATGCCAGAATATATTCAAGATATAGCTCTTGAAATAGAATTAAAAAAAGAAAGTTTTGAAAAGAACTTGTCAAATATTGAAACATTGTTATTGGGTACATCGGAATTGCAGTGCGCAGTAGATGCTTCAATGATGAAAAAATACGTTTAATTTAGGTTTGAAAGGCTTTGATTTATATACAATCAGCCGAATTTTTCTAAATTATTATAAAAAAATGCCAAATTTAAAAAATATTGTTTTGTTTTATTCTCCATTTTTTAATGACTTTGATCTAAATTATACTGAACAATGGTGGTATAGGGTTTTTTCAAAAATTTTATTTGGGGTTAAATATAACAATTTCATACTAAGAAATTTAATCCATGAGCCATATGCAAGAAACATAATTATAAAAACATATAAAAATGACAATTACAAACACAAATGCACTGATAAAGGAAGTTTAGAGGGGTTAGAATATTTTAATATAGCAAAAAATGTTGACTGGCTCACACCGGAACAATTTAAGGAGCACAATTTAAAAACCGCGCTTGGTGCTATAAAAAATTGTTTCAGAGGAAAAAGCCAATTTAAATATCTTGAGCAAATGTATAAAACTGCAAGGCAACAAAACCTTAATTTTATACTTTGCTACCCCTGCTATTCTAAGGAATGGGTGGAATATATGCCGCATGAAAAATTGTTATTTAAATTGCCTAATGATTTTGTTAAAGAAAATAATGCAAAATTAATTAATTGCTATAATCTTCATTATGATACACATTTTTATATAGATTATAACCATTTAAATAAAGAAGGGGCAAAACTCTTTACTTTAGATTTTGTTAATTTATTGAAAGAATATATAGATTTTTAAACAAAACTCAATTGTATATGCTATTATTAATCTATGAT
>DVKW01000181.1 GCA_018715855.1 Candidatus Galligastranaerophilus intestinigallinarum | reverse complement strand
ATAAGAAAATTCTAGCATTATTTTTTAAAAAAATCTGCCGTCAAAAACAAAAATTAACCTTTTGATTAATACCTAGAAGGTTTCTTTTTCTAAATATTTTGCAAATTCTTTTGATTCTTCTTCCCAAACTTCTCTATCAACAGTTAGAGCATGGTTCCAGAATTTTTCAATTTTATAAAGTTCTCTTTGTTCATAATGCATTATATGAACAACAACATCGCCGTAATCAATCAAATTCCAGCTGTTTTTTGTGTCGTTTTCAATGTTTCTTGGCAATCTGTTAAAAATTTCTTTAACGTCATCTCTGACATTATTTGTTAACCCTTTAACCTGAGGGGTAGATGTTGCGGTTACAATAACAAAATAATCAGATAAAACACTAACGTTTGAAACGTTTAAAATAACAATATCTTTACCTTTATTATCATCTAAAATTCTTGCAATTGTTGAAGCTAATTTTTTGCTTGAAATTTCTGTCATTTATATATTTCCCGTACTTGAATTTTTGTCGTTATCTAAATTTTTAATATCAATATTTTCATCATTATCTGCATAATTTAAAATGTTTCTTGATTGGTCAATTTCAATGTTTACTTCCTGATCAATCATTTCAATTTCATCTTTTGAATATTGTTTAATTTTGCCATCTTCCAATTTTGCGGAAACTTTTTGTGTTAAAAAGCAAATTGAAGCAACCTTTGCAACGCCATCAGGCGTCATTATGCCGGACCCTACCGGCGGAAGCATTCTTGCAACTTCAATATAGTTTGAATATTCATAGTTTAAGCAGCATAAAAGCCTGCCGCAAGCACCTGTAATTTTCCCCGGAGTCAAAGGAATATTTTGATCTTTAGCTAATTTTGTTGAAACAAAATCAAAGTTTTTTAAAAAGCTGCAGCAGCAATAATTTTGCCCACAAACCCCTTGCCCTTGTAATAATGCCGTTTCATCACGGACACCTATATGCCTTAAATCTATTCTGACCCTTTTAAATTCTTGGGTTAAATCTTTTAAAAGTTCCCTAAAATCAACCCTTTCAGGTGCTGTATAATAAAAGGTGATTTTTTTTCTGTCAAATGTATAACTTGCTTTTGTTAAGTTCATAACAAGTTTTCTTTTTTTTGCAAGCTCTCTGCATTTTAACAAAGCTTTAACTTCAAGCTCTTTTTGTTCGTTATAAGTTTTAATGTCATCATCTGTCATAATTCGAACAACAGATAAAGCTTCCGGTTTAAATTTTTGCCATTGTTTTGCAACTAAATCATTTACAACTATAACTTTATGAACTTCTTCACCCTTTTCCGTTCTGATGATAACCAGCTGGCCGTCTTTTAAATTAACGTCATCCGATACCTTTAGAGGGTGAAAAGCATTTTTAATTAATCTTACTGCAAACTTCATAAAAACGATTATACAATAAAACTTTTTTATATTAAAATGTTTAAATGATGGAATTAAACAATTTAACATTTAAGAAAAACGACATTGAAAAATTATTGTTGAATTTGGATTCAAACCCTTATTCACAAAAAAATAAAGATTTCAGATATACCTTATCTTTAATTTATGAACTTATTGAAGAAGAATTTTTTGAAACATTTGACACTAAAAATAACGTTTTAAGAGCAACAGACATTATTTTTGAAAATGAAAATAATGAAGCAAAAATTTTTATAACTCCCCCTTATAATTTTGATTATTACTTAAAATCAAGGGGTTCATTATACAGGCTAAAAACAGAATATAAAAATGACAAAATTGGTTATAACATTCCATTAGATTTATTTTTTGAATATTTTACAGGGTTAAATGAAAGCTCTGAATTAACGGATGACCTTACAGAAAGTTTTAAATTTTATTTTTATTTAACAAATTTTGTGAAAAAAACGGTTGAAAAGCTTAATTTCATTCCAACAGTTCAATTTAGAAAAGAAACTTTTTCTATTATTTGGGAACCTTATTTTTTAAATAAAGATTACTTAACAAGCTATTCTGAAATTTTAAACAATAACTTTTTAGATAGAGAAACCACCAAAAAATTAATTGATAAATACTTAAACTATCTTATTTTTGCCTTTTTGAACGTAAAACATTATAAATTTAAAGACCTAAAAGCGGCAATTTATTTTACAAAATATCTAAGCCATAAAAGAATTTTAAAAGGCCACGATTTAGCTTCAGACATTCAAACTTGGTTTGATGAAATGAGCCTTGGAACTTATGATATTGTTCCTGTTTTCAACATTGAAAAACTTGATGGCGAGAAATTTTTATTAAGAATTAAAGCTAAAAATAAACTAACTGGCGAAGTTATAGAACCTGACGAGCTTTCGGATAATGACAAAACAATAATTGAAAAGCAAATAAATTGGGCAACAAAATATATTGAAGACTTAGAAGATATAACTTTAGAGCTTGATTTATCAGGCGTTTATAAATTAATTACAAAAATAACTTTCTATTTGGCTCAAGCAGGAATGGAAGTGAACCTGCCAGAAGGTATGGATAACGTTATTATTCCAAGAGCTTCAATTAACGCTAAAGTTAAAGAAAAAAGATTAAATGAAATTGAAGAATTCTTTTCATTAAGAAACGATTCATCAGTTTCACTTGATGAAATTATGGATTTTTCAATTGAAGTTGCCCTTGGAAATGAAAAAATTTCAGCTGAAGAATTTAGAGAACTTGCAAAAAATACAAACGGGTTAATTGAATATAAAGGTAAATTTATTTTAATTGATAAAGAAGAAACAGAAAAGCTTTTAACCCGCTTGAAAAAGCCAAATTTTGTGATGAACAAAATGGAACTTTTGCACCATGCCTTATCCGGTAAAATAGATGAATATGATTTTGATTATGATGCAGCATTTGCAAGAATTGTTTCTAATTTCACAAAAGTGGAAGATGTAACGCTTCCAAAAGAATTAAAAGGCACTCTAAGGCCATATCAAGAAATTGGTTACAGGTGGTTATATACAAATGTTGTTAAGGGTTTTGGCTGCTGCATAGCGGATGATATGGGGCTTGGTAAAACGGTTCAGGTTATAAGCTTAATTTTAAAATTAAAAGAAGAAAAGAAGCTTAAAAAACCCGCTCTTGTTATTTGCCCGACAACTTTACTTGGCAACTGGGAAAGAGAGTTAGAAAATTTTGCCCCATCTTTAGATGTTTTTATATACCATGGGCTAAACCGTGAATTTTCAATAGATCATGATGTTATTTTAACAACTTATGCAATTTTAAGAATAGACCTTGAAGAATTCAAAAAATATAATTGGGACATTTTAATTATAGATGAAGCCCAAAACATTAAAAATTCAACAACCAGCCAAACTCAAGCAGTTAAAGCAATTAAAGCAAGCATGAAAGTTGCTATGACAGGTACACCTGTTGAAAACAGGCTGTCAGAGCTTTGGAGCATTTTTGACTTTATAAATAAGGGATACTTAGGCACTATAACTGATTTTTCAAAGAATTATTCAATGCCTATTGAAAAATTCAAAGAAACCCAAAGAGCGCAAAAATTAAAACAGGCAATATCCCCATTTATGTTAAGGCGCTTAAAAACAGATAAAACAATTATATCAGACCTTCCTGAAAAAATTGTTTTGGATGAATATTGTTATTTAACAAAAATGCAAGCAGCACTTTATGAAAGAGTTTTAACTCAATCTATGGCAGAAATTCATTCTGCAGGGCAAGGAATAAATAGGCGTGGTGCTATTTTTAAACTTATTACAAGCTTAAAACAAGTTTGCAACCACCCGTATCACTACCTAAAGCATGGCGATATGAGCCAAGGGGCAAGTGGCAAAACAGAAAAATTGATGTCGATTTTACATAATATTGTTGATAACAATGAAAAAGCCCTTGTTTTTACCCAATATAAAGAAATGGGAAGCATTTTAGAAAAAATTACAAAAGAAGAATTTGAATTTGACCCATTGTTTTTCCATGGCTCTTTGAATGTTAAACAAAGAGAAGAGATGATAAAAGAATTTTCTGAAGATGACAAGAAAAAAATTATGATATTAAGCTTAAAAGCAGGGGGTTTGGGGCTGAATCTCACAAGTGCATCAAATGTTATTCACTATGACCTTTGGTGGAACCCTGCCGTTGAAGATCAGGCAACAGATAGAACTTACCGTATCGGGCAAGATAAAAACGTTATGGTTCATAGGTTTATTACCTTATCTACCTTTGAAGAAAAAATTGATAAAATTATAAAAGATAAAAGAGAATTGGCAGATTCTGCCGTATTTATAGGCGAGAAAATTATTACAGAATTATCTGATGATGAAATTTATGAAATATTCTCACTTTGTTAATTTTCTTTTTTAATAATAAAAATGCCCCATAATGTTCATTATGTTGCATTCAAGTTCTATAACCTTATATTATCATTATTTTTACTACTGTTCAATACTTAAAATTTTATTATTTTTTATATTTTTCATTTCCTTTCATTCAATAATATCAATGCTTTTTGCTCA
>DVKW01000180.1 GCA_018715855.1 Candidatus Galligastranaerophilus intestinigallinarum | reverse complement strand
ATTAATTCATAGGTTCTTTCTTTTTTAACTTCTTGATCAACCCAAATTGTTTTATTGTAGGTCATTTTATTCTCCTTTTATATTGTGAATTCATTGCATTTGAATGTGTTGCATCTTTTTTCATAATTTGTAAGTTTAACGTTAAAAACAAGGTGGCAAGGCCTTGCTGTAAATAATGCAGAATATAATTTTTCCTTGTAATTTTCGTCAATTAAATGAACAGTAAATTGATATTTCTCAGCTTCGTTTGAAATGTAGAATTGGCTGTTATTAATATTTCTTCTTATAAAATTAATTAATTCATCTTCTGTTAGCCTTTTTTTGGCAAGCATTTTATTTATGACATTTTTTCTTCTGGCATCAAGGCTCAAGCTTGGGTTATATGGTATACCATAATCTTCCTCAAACCTTTTTACACCGTTAATTGAGCAGGTGCTAATTGAACATTCAAGAAGAATTTGAGAGAGTTTTAATTTAATATTTTCTATTTCAGGTTCAATTGCATCTAAAATTTCGCTTGTATATTTTTCTTCCGCAACAAATTGCGGAAGGTTGCTTTTTAAAGTCATCCATCCTCCTTTTATTCAATTGTGTTTATAACAATTTCTCCGACAACAGGAACTTGAAGCTTGCTAATGCTAATGCTTTCTGTTCCTGAATTCAGCAAATAATTTGAAACATCTTCAATGCCTTCTGTTTCAAAAAACAAATTGGAAATATAAAGATATGAAACAAAACTTGGTAATTTCGATAAATAATTTTCAACAAGAGCTGAAAATTCACTTTTAACGGCTTCTTTTTCAAAACCTTCTTTAAGCTTAATATCTGCGGTAATGTTAATTTTAAGATATTCTAACGGCAAAACGTTTAAATTTGCATTTATAATTTGTTCGCTTTGAATTTTTTCTTTTACGCTTGCAATAAGTTCTTTAGAGACTTCTAAATTATTCATAGCCGAAATATAAACATTTACATTGCCGGCACCTGCTTCTGTTGCATCTTCAACAATAACATTTTTAACGCCCGCAACTTCTTTTGCCCACCAAGAATAATCTGCAATGTTTGAATTTGCGGCGTCATCTCTTAAATATGTCAAAATTCTTTCCCTGAACTCTTCGGTTGTTTCTTCTTCAAAACCGTTGTAGCCACTATTTTCATTTGTGATTTGGGCATTTTCAAACCCTTCATATTTATCATAAAATTCGGTTAATGTTCCTTGTTTAATATTGCCTATATTTCCTTTTGTTAAACACTCCATCTGAATTTCAAGAAAACCGCTTTCATTGGTTGTTTTTTCTTCAATATTTTTAAAAATAATTCCGTCTGTTGTTTGTGCCATAAAATTATCCGGCAATTTTGTATTTGGGCTTGCATTTGTAATTTTTGCAACAACAATTGCACTTGTTGCTTCGTTTTGAAATAGCCCAAGCTCTTCGCCTTTTATTTTTAAATGCTCGATATCTGCTGTTGAAACAAATGCATTATCTAAAATTACATCTATTTTTGTATCAATAATATTTGCAAGTTCATAGCTTACAGAACCTATAATGTCTTGGGTTAAGCCGCCCTCAATTTTTGTTGCGGCCGTTTTTAACCTTGAATTTATGCTTTGTCTAACCTCTTCCTTTGTTGTCATTTTTACTCCTTTATATAATCTATGTTTTGTTCAAAGCTTCCGTAAATGGTGCTAATGGTAAATGTTGCGCTAACTTTTGAGCCTTCTTTTTCAAATGTGAAATTATTAATTTCTTTTATATACGGATTTACAAGAAGCGCTTCTTCTATATATCTTTTAAGTTCAGATTTTAAAAGCGAATCTTTAAGGTGGCGCCCAAAAAGCTTTGTTATTTCGTTTCCGTAGTTTTTTGAATACGCCCTGTGGGAATATCTTGAAGTTTGTTTGTTTAAGGCTTTTAGCACCCAAATTTTAATTGCATCGTTTTTGGAAACAAGATAAAATTGCCCGTTTTTTGTTAAAAGCTCAAGCGTTTTTAAGCTTCTTGCAGCTTCATAAATTATTGGCAGTTCTTCTTCTTTGGTAGTTTCATTCAATGTTATTGGAATAAAATTAAAGCTCATCTTCACCTTCCGTTTCTTCTTTTTGTAAAATGTCTTTTGCGACTTTTGATAAAACCAAATATTGGTTATTTCCAAGCTCATAAACTGCAATTAAATCGTTCGGGTTTAAAATGTATATTGATTGCCAATTTTTGAAAAATTCATAAAAACTTTTTAAAAAATCAGGAATGCTGCCTTCAATAATTCCGGTGAAATTCGGGGAATTATAAGCTGTCGTGTTTGTAAAATTTTGGCTCTGTTTAATTGTTTCTGTATCAAGCTCAATTAAAGGAGATGTTAAAAGCGGGTGAATATAAACCGTATCATTTAATTTTGTGCCTATTTCAATTCCGTTGTATGTAAAAACAAACGGGTTAACGCTTTTAACGGTGCAAATTTTTACCCCCCTGAAATTAAGCCTGTCAATGTATTCTTCAAATGTATCTAAAATTTCTCCTGCCCAATTTTTCATAATTTCTTAAATTCTTTCTTTTAAATCAAGTTCCATTGTGTAGATATTACCGTATGTGTGAATATCGTTTTTCACCGTAAAATAGCCTATTTTGTTGTTTTTGGGGTCAATAATTTTGATAACTGTACCCGACACAACATTTTCGTTTCCGATTGCAGTAATTTTTGCAATGTTTTCAAAGCCATCTTGGCTAAATTGTGCAGATATAACATTTTTGCCAAGAATAAAATCTCCTTTGGAATTGTCTTTAAGCGGCAATAAAACCCCTATTGAAGAATCACTTTTTATATAAAGTTTAAATTCTTCGGTTTCATAAATATTTTTCATAAAAATTTCCAAAATGTCGTAATATGATAAATTACCAAAGCTTATCACGTTCAGTTTTTTTGTTAAGCTTGTTTTTATATCGAAAAAAATGTTAAAACCGCTAAGCAAATCGTTTAAACCTGCAGCAATGCTTCCCGTAAATCTTCCTGTTACATTTTTGTTTAAAAGAATTGAAAAATAATCGCTTGCTTCAATTTCAACCAATTTTTTATCTTGATTGTAATTAATTTTTGTAACGAAACCGCTAAAAACATTCTTGTTGCTATCATTTTTTATTTTAACGCCGGAGCCTATTTTTGCCTTATATTTTTCAAAATCAGGGTCTGCTTCGTTATAAATAAAGGAAAAGCTTGCGCTTCTTGAAACAAGGCTCAGACACCCCCTAATGGTTGCCCCCTTGATTACGGTTTTTATTTCATTGTCATCTATGATAAATTTCATTTACGCCCCCTTGGTTGAAAGCCTAAAGCCTTCATAAGTTGCGTTTGGATCAATAATGCCGTTATTTTGGGCTAAAATTTTGTAGTCGAGCTCATATTTATCTGCAATTGAATATATAGTGTCTTTAGATGTCATTAAAATAAAACTCGGAGTATTAATTGAATTATTTCTTGTTATAAGCCCGTTAGAGGCAATTGTTTTGTAGGTTGGGTTTCTGTATTCCAAAAGCTCTAAAATATATGGTTTTGAAGATGTGCTTTCCCTTATTGTTTGGCTAAAGGCTGCCACCATACAATCAAGGTTTAATTCATCGTCAATAACAAGCCTTATTTTTGTTTTGCTTTCTGCCCATTTTTTCAAAATAGAAATGGCTTTTTCAAGCGAAAATTCGTTTTCAATGTATGTGGAACCGTCACCTGAAATATATGTAATTCCTGAATATGTTTCAAAAATGCTGTTGTTTTCGGGTAAAAAATGCGATAGGGTGATTCTTATAGGTTTATGGTATGCCATAATATTCACTTCGCCAAAACCAAGAATTTCATAGGTATCAAAGCTTTTTTCATATTTAATCTCAATGCTTTTTGGGTTAATGGGAAGTACAATTTGCTCTTCGTTGTTTTCAGAATAAAGCATAATGTTTAATCTTTTTGTTGCCATTTTTTAATTCCTTAAATTTAATATTTTCCTGCAATTGTTTTGTTCTTGGCTGCATTTTTCAAAGCCTCCGCAAGCAATTTGCCAAATTCTTCCATATTGAATATTTTGTTTTTTTCTTCAAAAATCGTTGCATTTGAATTTATTTCTTTTTGAACGGTTTTAAATTCATTGATTGCAACTTTGCTTGTTGTATTTTGACTGTTAAATTCATTGGAAAAATTTTGAATATTGTTGTTTGTTATATTTGGCGGAATATAAGAAAAAGCCGCTTTATTTGTGTTTTCAAAATTAAAAAATTCGTTTCTTGCCGTATAAAAATTTTTTATATTTTCTGCAAAATTGTTTAAAATGCTTACTTGTTGCGGTTTATTTTCATTAATTTTTTCATTTTTTTGTTCATTATTTTTTCTTTTTTCTTCACCGGTTATTTTTCTGTAAGCAGTTTCTTCTTTCAAATTGTGCAAATTTTTGTTTAATGCTGTATATTCACCTTCAATTTTGCTTTCATTTGGCTTTTTGATGGGGAATAATTCCCCATCATTGCCTTCTTTTTTCAAGCTTTCTTCAATTTTTTTATATGGTTTAACAAGCTCAAAAAATTTATTTATTTTGTTATAAATATCGATTAACAATTTATATCCTCTATATTTTTCAAATAATTTACGTATAGAAAAATTTTTTCAACTTGGCTTAAATTAAGGATTTTTTCGGGCAAAATGCCAAATTTTAAGTAACAGGCACAAAGCCCGAGTTCAAAATCCTTTTTTAATGCTTTTTTTGAAATTCAACTTCCTCCTGAAAAACAGCCTTTGGATTTAAGTTGTTCTTTTCTATAATAAATTCCATTATCTTCAGAATATCCTCAGGCTCAAAAAGCATTTCTATAACTTCCAAATAGGTTTTAATATAGCCGTTTTCTTTTGCTTTCAGTGCAACATCTTTTAGTTTTAAAGATTTGTATATAACAGGCTTCATCCATTCGTAAATTTCGCCAAAGTTGCCTTTTTCACTTGTTTTCAGTGAAAACATCAAATCGAGTTTTTCGCTTCTTGTAAGCCCCTCAACTTCGAAAATTTCATTTTTTATTTCAAGTGAAAATTTTTCTTTTTTGTTTTTGCTAAGATAATTAGCTTCAATTTGATTTAATAAATTTTCAACATTTTTCATTTTTAATCATTCTCACTAATTAAATCAACAACAATAATATCCGATGCTCTGAATTTAAAGGTTTTTTCGATTAATGTTCCTTTTTGCCAGTTTGCAAGCAGGAATTCATCAAATGTAACACCGTTTATTGTGTAACCTTCTTCTTTTCCGTTTGCAGCAGGGTCTGCCAAGTTGCATTCAATTGTAAACCTTGCATTTGTGTTTTTAAGATATTTGCTGCAAAGTTCAGTTGATATGGAATTAACTGCTTCAAAGGCTAATTCGCCCGTATATTGAACCGAAACTGCTTGCCTGTCAACGGTAAAGCCCACAATAACATCTTCATAAGTCGGAATTACTCTTAAATTTATATATTTCAAAATGCCGATTTCTTCGCCATCAAGCCATACTCTGCCGTATGTGCCTCTAAGTGCTGCTTCAACGGTTGTCATATTTATATTTCCTCACTTTCTAACCCTTGAAAAAGATAAAAACCAAGGTTTAAATCTTCCATACAATCTGTCGGCGAACAAACGCCGTCTAACATTACATAAGAGCCCGTGTTGTATTGAACAATATCCTGATAGCTCATATTTTCGGTATTAACACCTTTGGCTTCTATATAAGCCTTTATTTTTTCGTAGCTTAAATAAACTTCATTATCATTTGCTTCATCTAAAAGGCCTTCATTTGCAAGGCTTTTTAAATATGTATTAACGGCACCAATGAAGCGTTTTTTGTTTGCGTAGTTATTAATATATTTGCCGACATAACTTTGTCTAAATGTTGAAACTATATCGCCTGCAATCATATCCATGATGTTTACAACTCTTATTTTTTGGAATGCTTCCGTTACGCCGTCCGTTAAAGTTACAAGCGAATTGACCCCGCGGCCGAATTTAAAGCTGCCATCTTGATATATGACAACCAAATTGCCTTCTTTAACTGCTTCATCCGCATCAATAGAAACATTGGCATCAACAATTTCATTTAATTCAAAATAAGTTAACGATCTGCTGTTATTTAGCCCTGCCAATACACCAGCTATTCTTGCCGTATATTGAGAGGCGGTGATTGTTTTTGTTTCATTGTTATTTGAAATTTTTATATCATCAGATTTAAAATTAATGATATAGTTTGAATCCATTCCTTCCATATTTGCAAAAATTGCAATGGAATAATTATTTTTTTCTCGTTTTGAATTAATATAATTTTTTATTGCAACAGCTTCGCTTTCAATTGCATCCGGATAGATAAGAATGTAGTTATTGTACTTATCGAGTTTGTTTGTTAAGTTCAAAATTTCTTCTTCTTTTTTTAATACGGTAACTTTTTTGGGGTTTCCCATAAAGCAAAGCTCAAGAGTCAGATAATTTTCGGGGGTAAAATCATCTGTTGAAACTTCGTTTAAACCCTGATATGACGTTTGGTCTGTTTCTGAATCTAAAACCAAAATAACCTCTCCCCTTGCCTGTCTTTTAATTGCTGATATGGCAAGCTCTTTAAAGGTTACGGTAAAACTTGGTTGTTTATCGGGCATTTTTGTTCTCCTTTATACTAAAATCAAGTTCTTGCATAAGTTCATATTCTTTGTTTTCTTCGTTTATATAAAAATTCAGTTCAAAATTCATAATAAGCATTTTATGGCTTACCATAAAAAATACATTATCTGTTGCTATTTTTTTGTTTTTAAATTCGATAACAGGCAAAAGCGATTTTGATAAAACTTCCTGAAGTTCAAAAAGTTCATCCGGTTTGTTTTCATTGCTTTTCATTCCGCACAATTCAAAAACAAGCTTGCAAAACCTTTTGTTTAAGTTGTCTTGTGCTTGAATTTTAAAATCTTTCAAGCCAACAAAAATAAAAGGAAATTTTGTATGTTTAATTTCGTCAAAATGAAAAATAATGCTGTTATCAACTTTAACGATGGCATTTTTAATTGAATTTTTAATTTCATTAATTAACATTAAAATCACTTTCTATAATTTTTTCTTGTCTGCATTTAATTTGAATTGAAAAATTATAAATTTTTATTGCACCTGCATAGAGTGTGTAGTTTTCATTTTTAGATGTTTTTACTTTCAATTGGTCATTTTCTTTAATCTGAATATTTTCATCAAAACTAAGGTAAATCATAAATTCGGAATTAAGAAAAGAAACATTTTGAAATTTTGAGGTGTTGTTCAAATTTACAGATAGATGGCAGGGGATATTTTCATAAATTGTTTCAAAATTTTTAACTGCTAAATTGTCTTGAATTTCATAAATTTCTCTTTTAACGGTTAAAAGGTCATTTTTGAACATCTTCCACCCCCTTTATAACTTTGAATGAATCAAGCCTGCCGAAGAAGGGCGATACATTTGAAAAAGAAACGGAAATATCGCCCTCACTGTAGGATTGAATTTTTGCACCATTTGCAATATCAAGTTTTAAGCAGTCTGATATAACGGAAACAACCGAAGCAAACATATAATCTTCAATTTTGTTTCTGTTCAGATAAGAAAGAATTTCATTAATCAAAGCTTCTATTTTAAGCTTTATAATTTCGTTTTCTTCCTTGTTGTTCATTTTTAAAACCGCTTCTATTATTTGTTCGTTTTGCATATTCAATTCCTTTATTCTTCGGTAACAGACTTTTAGTTATTTCTAAGCAATTTTATGTACATAAATTGCGGCTGCTTTGTTGCTTAAAACAAATGCGTCGTGAATTATTCTTCCTTCAACAAGCGACCCTGAAACTCCCGGTGGGTTTGTGTGAATTTTGTATTCGTTTAATTTAACGGGCGCACAAAGTGCTGATGGGTGAGTAACAACAAAATTAACGTTTTCCGTAAAATAGCTTGTTGGCGCTACAATAACAGGAACACCATCAATTTTGCCTACTTGGCCGTTTAAAACAATTTGCTGGCCAAGGTCTGAATTTTTGATAAATGTTTCATCCAATTTTAAAAATTTATAAAAAGAAGGTGTTACAAGCGCAATTCTGCCTACAATAGGAACTTTGTTATCTGATAATGTTTCCATTGCAGATAAAAATTGTTCATAAGCATTTGATTTTGTTGTAGCAGCTGTTGTTGTGGTTTTTGCACCTTCAATTAATTTTGAAATACGGTAAATATCAATTTCAGGAATTACAACTTCGTCTAATTGACGTCTTAAAGCTGCCCCTGCAGATTTTACGCCCTCTTGCCCAAGTTCATAAGCTTTATCAATTGTAAATGTGAAAGCTTTATCTTGAGTTAATGTTAAAGATTGTACGCTATCGGATAATTCATCCGGTGTGCCGTATCTTTGTGTGCCCGATTTAACATAATCGGAAAGTTCGCTTGTTTCAATTGAATAAATTTTTACGGTGTCAACGCCCGTCCAATCATAGTCAAAATTGATAATTGAATTTGTAAGCGAACCGAGTTTAAATCTTTCATCAACTTTAGATGAATACTTTAATGCTAAATTTGCGGTCATATTTTTTCCTTTCCTTCCTTATAATTTGTTTGAATCAAAACCTTCTATAAATGCATCATATTCACTGTTTTTAGATGTTTTTGGCAATGGTGCATTTGAACAATTTTGGAAAATTTCTTTTTTTGTTTTTTCAATATAGCTTTTTAAAATTTCAATTTTTTCTTTTGTTTTTTCCATATCCAAAGGAACATAAACAAGCTCTAATATGTCTTTTTCAAGCCCTGCTTCTTTTAACATAGAAGAAACTTCTTCTTTTTGTTTTGTGGTCAAACATTCGTTTTCTTTTTCCTGATACTTTGACTTCAATTCCTCAAGTTCCATTTTTGCAACTTCAAGCTCCGACATGTTGGCTTTTTGACTTTCTTTTTGAAATTCTTCTTTCATCAGGTTTTCTTTTTCAAGAAATTCTTCTTCAAGCTTTTTTTTGAATTCTTCAAAATCTTTTTCGGAATAAAGCTTTTCGTTTTCGTTTTTGTTTTTGTTTTCTTCCATTTACCTTTCCTTTCTTTTTAAGGTTTTTTGAAACCCCTCATAGTTTTAATTATAAGGGTTCGAAAATCGGGCATTATTTTTGGGGCTAAAGTGCTTGTCTTTTCTTAGATACAGCGAAATTGCAAGGTTGATTAATTCATTCCTTGTAATGTTTAATTTTTTTGATGAACTTTCAAGCTCTGAATACGACAAAATGGGCAAAGAAACGTAAAAATTTACATATTCCATGCTTTTTACTCCTTAAAAAGTCTAACTCCATTAAGCTATAATCTTATCCGACAATAGCCCGAGGGAATATTAACCAATACGGCAATATTACAAAAGCTTTTGTTTAATTTA
>DVKW01000179.1 GCA_018715855.1 Candidatus Galligastranaerophilus intestinigallinarum | reverse complement strand
TATTGTTTTTTTGGCAGAAAATGTGGGAGAATCGGGCAAGAAAATATACCCTGCATCAATCCATGAATTAACATTTGGGTCAAAAACACCGTCTATAACAGGTGTTATATGGCGCCTTGGCTGCCTAATGGGTTTTCCTATAATGCTTGCCAAAGGAACATCCAAATGCTTTGGCGAAGGGCGATTAAGCGCCTGATAAACATTTTTAAGGTGTGCTCTAAAAAGAAAATCAAAAATATGGTCATTGGATGATTCATTCGGTTCGCCATACCACCAAAACCAATCAGACCCCTCTGCCACAAAAATTTCTTCCTTTGCCTTTTCAATTCTTTTTTGAGCTTCCATTTTTTGAGAATCTGTTTTTGCTTCTTCAATTAATTCTTTTGAATATTTAAAAAGGTCGTTTCTTGTTTTATCAAGGTATATCCAAGCTAAATTTTTGGTAGGTTCGCCTATCCAAAGGTCAAAATTTCTGTTTATCCAGCTGCCTGAAGCAATGGAATCTAATTTTTCAGGGTGTGCAGTTTTTGTAAAATCGCTTAACAAAACCGTTTCTAAGGTTTCATCGTTTTCAATTAATTCATATAAAGTGTCTAAAAATTCGTTGCCGTCATTTTGGTAGCTTTCCCAACAATTTTCACCATCCATGGCAATTGTTAATAAGTGGTCTTGTTTTGGCGAAAATTGAAGCTTGCTTTGAACGGTTTTAATTTTTTCATAAAAATCATTAGCGGCAACTTTGCCGTCATAATTTCCATAACCGAAACCAACCAAATTGGCAAAGAAAGAATCTGCAAAAACAACATTTACTTTGTTGTTTCTTGAATTAAAGCCGTAGTGAACGCAAAGGTCAAATGGGGCTTCCAAGTTGCCTTCAAAATCTCTTGCAAATTCTCTTCCTAAAGTATTTGCTAAAATGCCTTCATCCGTAACCGTCCATTGAACATCAAGCTCATTTAGCATATCAACACTTGCCATACTGATGCAATGTTCTGGCAGCCAAATTCCTTTTGGGCGGCGGCCAAACACTTCTTCAAAATAATCAAGTGCGCGTTTGGTTTGTTCTTTTGCATCTTCTGCTAAAAGGGTTGATTTATCGGGTAAATTTTCATTATAAACACATTTTGATTCATTAATATCCAATAACAATGGAATTATAGGGTGATAAAAGGGGCTTGTTGAAATTTCAATTCTTCCTTCATCTTGGAATTTTTTATAATAAGGAATAATTTTTTTCATTATATCAAATTGAATTTCATAAATTCGAACCCTATCTTCATAGGTATAGTTCTTTTGTTTTTCAGATAAATCTTTTAAATCCGGATACATTGAATAAAATTTTGTATCTATCCAGCATAAGGTATAGTTTGCAATAATATCAAAATATTCTTGTTCCGTAAAATCGTTAATTGAAATATCTTCTTTTGAATATCTTTTATTGTATAGTTCGGCGTAATAATCACGTTTTAAAATCATTGTGGAATAATTGACATCGAAAAAATATTGAAGGATGAAGTTTTTATCCATTTCTGTCAATTTGTTGTTTTTTGTGATTAAAAGCTTTGAATGAAGGTCGTTTACGCCTGAATTATACCTTTGAATTGAATTTAGCAAAGTGGCTGAAATGTTAAAATTTAACTTTATTTTTTTGTGGTCATCACACCTTAAAAGCATATCAAGATAATCTTTGCTGGCATGAAGCCTTACCCAAGGCATAACAAAATCATTTTCAAAATTTTCCTGATAAACGGGCTGATGAAAATGCCAAATAAAGGCTATGTTTAATTTTTTAACCACAGTTATTCTTCCTTCAAGAAGATTATAGCATATTTTTAGGTTTTTTATAATTCGATAGGCTGTTTAAAGTATATATTAAAGCACATTTGGTTTAGAAAATAAAAAAAGCCCCTTAAAAAAGGGGCAAATGAAAAGATAATTAAATTTTTATTTTTTAGCTTGTGCCTGATACATAGCCCTTTGAGCAGCAACTCCATACGGAACAGCTTGTTTATCTGTAATCATAATGGTGAACATATCGGTTAATTTTAATCCCAAAGGGTCAGAGAATTTATATGGCTTTGCACAAGATTCGTCTTTGCAATTAATATTTGCAGGATTTGGCTTTCTGTCGCCATTAACGTCAACGGTCATAATACAAGGCGGTTTTGTTGTAGCATCAGGATTACTATTTAAACCATAGCTGCCGCAACCACCACATTGATGTCCGTCAATAACATCTAATTCACCAGTTTGCCCGCCATAACATGCATAAACATTGCTTTCATACAATTTGTGTCTTTGGTAATTATGGCCTTCTCTTAATTCAAACCTCATACCATCTGTTGTATAAAATGCTGCGTTTTGCCATTGCGACTGAATCATATATTCTTTTATCAACTGGGTTGTACTTTTCATAACTGCCATATGCCTCATTAAATAGCCGTATAAATTAGCATTATCATATGGGCTTTCCCCATCTATTGCCATATTCATGGTGATGACACTATTTAAAACAGAAACTGCTTTTCTTAAGCCTGTTTTAAATTCTT
>DVKW01000178.1 GCA_018715855.1 Candidatus Galligastranaerophilus intestinigallinarum | reverse complement strand
AAAAAAGCATTCACCTTGGCAGAGGTGCTAATCACCCTTGCCATTATTGGGGTAGTTGCGGCTATTTCTATTCCAAGCGTTATTTCAAATAGCCAACAACAAGAATTTAAAACGGGATTAAGAAAAGCAGTCAGTGTGCTTAATTCTGCCATTACAATGAACATGGCAATAGATGGCGAAAGCCCCTATGATAACAAAGACACTTTTAATTATCTTCAAAGACACATGTCTATCATGAAATCTACAAGCAGAACATCATATTGGTATACAACAGTAACCCCATCCGGAGCAACAATTTCGAATGGATACAATGCAACATTTTACACAACAGATGGCATGCGATTTGAGGTTGATGATGTTCGAAATTCGCAACATATGGGGCCAAGTTTACATGAAAACAGAAACATTAAAACTTGCGTTATTACACAAAGCTACTGGAATGGCGATGATACAACGGTCATACAAGGTTCAGGTTGCGGTGGCTGTGGCAGTTATGGTTTAAGCAACAATCCCAATAATACAACAAAACCGCCTTGCTTAATTTTGGTTGATGTTAATGGTGACAGGAAACCTTCGCCAAGCAATGTTAATTGCAACAATTCTACTTGTGGTGCAAATAATTTATATAAATATCCTGCACCAGACGCTAAATCAGTTTCGGACATATTTTCCATAATGATTACAGAAAGTTCTGCAATTCCCTTTGGTGTTGTATCCCAAAAAGCAATGTATCAGGCTCAAAAATAAATATAATTAAGCCCCCTTTTTTAGGGGGCTTTTTTTAATTTCTTGAATTTAATTTTGATAACAGCTTTAGAAATTCAATATACAGCCAAACCAAAGTTACCATTAAAGAAAAGCCGCCATACCATTCAAAGCTTTTATCAAGATTCATATTTTTAGCAGTTTCTATTATATGAAAATCTACAATAAGATTAAATGCGGCAATTAAACAAACAATTGCGCTAAAGCCAATGCCCACAGGTGTTGCACCCATTAAAAGCGAAGTTGACGCAGGGTTAAAAAAGCTCATAATTAATGTTACGACATAAATAACCAAAACGCCGAAAGTTGCAATCATAATTGTGCTTTTAAATTTTTCCGTGCAACTTATAAGCTTTGCGGAATATAAAAATAACATTGCAAATAATGTTGCAAGGGTTGCAAGAACTGCTTGTGCGACAATTGCAAAGCCTGCTTGTTTTGCAAACAATGCACTGACACCGCCAATAAAAAGCCCTTCTAATGCTGCATATAACATTGTTAAAGGTGCTAAAATTTTTGAATTTCTTGCAAAAATAACAACCATGGCAACAATAAAACCGCCAATGGCGCCGACTGTTCCAAGCATAGAAGCTTTATCAACAAAGCCGTTTAAAATAAGTGAAAATGTGTAGAATGCAGTAAACAAAAGAATTGTAAATAAAAATGTTGTTTTTAATACAACTCCTGAAATCGTCATAACTTCAAAAGCGCCTTCGCCTGCTCTGAAGTTTTCAACTGCATTTTCATTAAGCACGGGGTTTGACATTTTTTCTTTCTCCTTAATTAATTTGATAATTATATCATACATTATGCTTTGAAAAAACATTATTAAATATACAAAAAAATAATATTTTATTATTAACAAATGTAAATTATAATTAAATTTCGTCAATATTGAAATTATAATTCTTTTTATTAAATTATATAGGGAAGTTATACAATTTCTGGGGTTAGTTATAAATTGGGTGAAATTTCAAGTATAAATTTAACCATGCCAAAAGTGCAAAATAATCCTTATGCAACGTTTAATGGCAGCATAAGCACTAATTATGCACCTTATGGCATTCAAAGAAGCCAAAATTCTTCCCAAATTGATTATTTTACCCATTCACTAAACAGCCAAAACGCACAAACAAACCCAATTTTGCACAAAATAAACGAATGTTTGGTGCGTGTTGCGCCCAAGATATTTTTAAGCAAATATATAAACGAAAATGCAATTAAACAAGCTGCTAAAACAAACCCAAAAATACATGAATTGTTAGCTTCAAAAGGTTTGGCAGTTAACGTGGATATGAAAAATGTTACGGGTGAAATTGAAAAACATTTTATTGAAACTTATTCAAAAGCAAAAGAACTGGGGCATGACCTGCCCTTAAATGAATATGGAAGTATGTTGCAGGCGGCATTGCTCCATGATATAGGAAAAGCTTTTATTCCAAGGGAAATTTTGGATAAACCCGCCGCTTTAACGCCCGAAGAAAGAGAAATTGTAGATTTACATGCTGAAATCGGCGCAGAAGTTTTAAAGGCAATGAATTTGAACCCAAGGGTTGTTGAGGCTGTAAAAATACACCATATAGATTCTTCTAACCCGATAAAACAAAATAACAAAATGGCGCAAATATTATCTGTTGCAGATGTTTATTCTGCACTGAAAGATAAAAGACCATATAAAAAGGCATTTACCAATGAACAAGTAAGAAACATTATGCAAAACGACCTAAGGCTAAATCAAGATGTTGTTTCAACATTATTTTTTCAACAGGATTTATCCGATATGAGCAATTTTAAACTTTAAAAAACCGCCTTATATAGGCGGTTTTATTCTTTTCGTTTCTTCTTTTTTTGGAATTTCGTTTATGCGTTAAATGCTGATACAATCGGTATGTTTATGCTTGTTGATGTTTGAATTTTGTTGATATATACGAAAGTCCAGGAAAACATTACTATTGTCATTAATAATAAGCTTGAAAGAAGAATATTTACCACTTTAATTTCGCTCATTTTTCTACCCCGTATTTTAGGTTTTACCCTAAGTTCTTTTCTTTTTCTACCCCATTATCCAATTATTAAGCCACCAAATTTAAACCGCCGCTTGCAAGTTGTCCTGCGGATTCTTCATATTTGAAATCTTTAATATCATTGCTTGCAAGTTGACCTGCAGATTCTTCAAATAAATTGCCTGAAGGTTCATTGTTGCTTGCCAATGTTCCTGATGTTTCTTCCAAACCGCCGGAAGAACCTATGCTGCCGTTAAAATCTGCGGCAAAAATGTTGTCTTCAAATTGAAATTCATCTTTGTTGACTTTAGAAACGCTACCAACTGAAGAATTTGAGTAGCCGCCGCCAACTGAACCGATTGCATCTATTGACATATCATACTCCTTATAACTTTTCTTGGTACAAGTATATAAAAACGATATACATTTTATGATTTCAATATATAGTAATTTTGTTACAAAACTATACAATTCCTTAAAAACCCTGTGGCGGCTGCATAAATGCCATTTTTTGTATTGTTAATAATGTTTACAAAAACCAAATTATTATTAAAGAATAACCTGTG
>DVKW01000177.1 GCA_018715855.1 Candidatus Galligastranaerophilus intestinigallinarum | reverse complement strand
GCTTTTAAGAAAACAATTAGATATAAAAAAAGCATCAGATGCTATTCTTTCAAAAATTTATTCTTTGAAAGAATTTTTGGCTGCAAAAAACGTTTTAATTTTTTACCCTCTTAAATATGAAATAAACCTTTTGCCACTTTTAGATTATAAGGAAAAGAATTTTTTTCTTCCGAAAGTTGATGGTGATAACCTTTTAATTTGCCCTTATTCAAACAATTTAAAAAAATCTTCTTTTAATGTAATGGAACCTGATGACGGCAAAATTTGCAGCGATTTATCAATTATAGATTTAGCTTTCATTCCCGCACTTGCGGTTGATAAAAATATGAACAGAATCGGTTACGGCAAAGGCTATTATGACAGGCTTTTTTCAAATTTAAATTTTAGAGCAAAAAAAGTTGTTGTAATTAATAAAGAACTTGTTGTACCTTTAATTGAAGCGCAAAATTTTGATAAAAAAATTGATTTTTACATAACGGACTAATTTTTTATACTTTACTTCTTTTTTTTAAAAAAAGTTGTATAATTAAATCTATGGGACTTTTTGATTGGATTAAAAATTCAAGCGACGCACTAAAACAAATTGAAGACAAGATGTACCGCCAAAAAAGCGATTTTATTGAGGTATATCAAAGAAACATTGCGCTTGAAAAAGAAATTGCACTTAGAACCGAAGAATTAAGAAAAGCAAATCAAACCCTTTTAACATTGGAACATGTTTGGGATATGATGAATTCTTCAAGGCCCCTATCAAGCGTTTTAGAAACAATAGTATCAAGCCTTCATGGCGAATTTGGCTATATATACAGCTGCATTTTACAAAAGCAATTAGACACCCAAGGCAGCTTTTTTGCATTCAGAACTTATCTTCAAAATTCTTTTTCCGAAGAACTGGACAAATGCATTCCAAACAGCCTTTTTGAAACAAGGTTTGTAATTAAAGAAGGCGATGAATTAAACGAAGTTTTAAAAAACCATGAGATAATGTATTTTGACAATTTAAGAAAAGTCCTGCAAGAGATTTTGCCTTTTGAATTAAGCGATGAAAAAATTGATGAATTCAAACAAAAAAATCCTGCAAAATCTTTAATTGCACTTCCTATTGTATCAAAAGGTTTTACCGGCCTTTTAATAGTTTTTTCACCAAGGGAAGATGCCAAAGATTCCGAATTAAATTTCTTAAATTTATTTGCACGCCAAATTGAACTTGCAATTACAATTGCAAACCTTTTTGAAACCGTTAAAAAACAAGCGGTAACAGACCCTCTGACTGAACTTTTTAACAGAAGATTTTATGAAGATGCCCTTTCAAGAGAAGCTGTTCGTGCATTAAGGTTAAATCAACCTTTCAGTTTAATTTCTCTTGATTTGGATAAATTAAAACATATAAATGATACCCTGGGCCATGCGGCAGGGGATGCTGCAATTAAGGCGGTTGCAAGGGTTATAAATAAAAATTCAAGGTCTGTTGATGTGCCAAGCAGAGTTGGCGGTGAAGAATTCACAATAATTCTCCCCGGTGTTGATTCTCAAGGTGCTATGGTTGCAGCTGAGAGAATAAGGTCATCTTTGGAACAAGAACACGTTGAAGGCGTTGGGCAAGTTACAGCCAGCATTGGAGTTGCAACATTTATTGAAATGACAACAGATGTTGATGAATTAGTTGAAATTGCAGATAAAGCAATGTATTTTGCAAAACAAAACGGCAGAAACCAAGTTAAACTGGCTGAAGCTCAAGAATCTGTTTCTTGGCAAGATATTGCAATCGACGCTTTTGTTCAAATTTTAGACCAGCATAAAATTCCTTTTGGCAAGAAAACGGCAAACGAACTTATTAAAAAGCTTCAATCAAGGCAAGAAACAAACAACGGCACTTTTGCAAAAGAATTATTATTTGATGTTGTGGATACAATTTCAAAAACATACACTCCATACTATACTTCAGGCACAACCAAACAAAAAATTGAACTTGCCTATGCGATTGCAAAAAGGTTTGAACTCACAAAGGCCGATATGGACAAATTAAAGCTTGCAATGCTTTTATATGACATTGGAAATGTCATGATTCCATCTGATGTTTTAACCAAAACAACTCCTTTAACAAAGGAAGAAAAAGAAGTTATAACAAAGCACCCGATATTGGGCGCACAAGAAATTCTAAAACCAATCAGCCACATTTCAAGCATTATTCCCATTATTGAACATCACCATGAAAATTGGGACGGTTCAGGCTATCCCGATAACAAAAAAGGTGATGATATTCCTTTAATTTCCCAAATTATTTTAATTGTGGATTCATTCTATGCAATGATATCTGAAAGGCCATATAGAAAAGCATTTACAAAAGAAGAAGCAATTATCGAAATTCAAAATTTAGCAGGCAAAAAATATTCTGAAGAATTGGTTCGAGAGTTTAAAAACGCAATTAAAGATATTTATATGGAATGATTTGCATATAGCTTTTGTTAATTATATAATTTTATTATAAGTAATAATTAAGAGGTTTTTAGATGGTAAATTCCGTAGTAGTAGTTGGAAGAGTAGGGCAAGCGCCTGAGATGAAATATTTTGATTCAGGCAAAGTAAAAGTTACATTTTCTGTTGCCGTTAACAGGTGGGATTCCAAGGCAAAAGAAGAAGTGACCGATTGGTTCAACATTGAAATTTGGGACAAACAAGCGGAATTTGCCGGCGAATGGGTTAAAAAAGGTTCGTTAGTCGGAATTGAAGGAAGATTAGCTTCAAGCAAATGGACAACACCTGATGGCGAAACACTTGAAAGATATTTAATCAGATGCACAAATATCAGATTAATGGGTTCTAAAAGAGAAGAGAATTAGTTTATGGCAATGACAGGTGCCATCGG
>DVKW01000176.1 GCA_018715855.1 Candidatus Galligastranaerophilus intestinigallinarum | reverse complement strand
ATTTATAGGGGTAAATGTTGGTGTTGGCAGCTTTACGGGAATAAGAGTGGGCTTGGCTGTTGTTAAAGTTATGGCTGACCAATTAAAAATAAAAGCGGTTTCATATACAACAAGCGAAGTTTTATCAAGAGCAATGAACAATAAAAATGTAATGCTTGATGCAAGAAGGGGTTCTGTTTTTTATTCAAAAGACGGCATTAATATGGAACTGATTCCATATAACGAAGCATTTGAAATTTTAGAAAAATGTGAAAAATTCATTTCTGATAATCAGCTTTTTAATAATGAAAAATTTGCAAATTATAAAAGCAAATTAATAAAATATGAAGATGAAAACCTTAATATAGCTGATATTGAAATAGAAATAACAAAAGAAAAAATAGAAAATAATATGCTGTTTGAACCTTATGAAATAAAACCGAATTACATTCAAACGGCACCTGTGTTTTTAAAAAAGTAAAGATTTTTCTTACTTTTCTTGACACAATATTATTCAGCAGGGTACATTAAAATTATATCACCGACTATTGGATTAAGAGGCAAGAACAACTTATGTGCCGTATTGGGGCGATTAAATCAAGCGAATATTTTCATCCTTCCAAAACTTTGGAATTAATGCGTTCACAACAAAAGGGTCATGATAATTCAGGCTTTGCATTTGTTATGCAAGATTTGGGGGGAATTTTTGAACCTTATAAAGATCTTCCTTTATTATCTATGGCATGCACCGATAAAGGGGTTAGAATTGCAGAAGATATTCTTCATTCAATCGGCTTTACAAGAATTTTACAATGGACGCCCGATGTGAACAAAAATGCGAAAAATTTGCAAATTTCGCCAATGCCAAACTATATTTTCGGTGTTTTTAATTATCCGAAACTCTACAAATATGCGACAAAAGAAGAAAAAGAAGAATTATTGCTCGATACAAGGCTTAGGTTAAGAGAAGCGCTTGAAGAAAAAGATGAAGGATATATTTATTCTTTTTGGCCTGATGTTTTAATGTTAAAAGAAATCGGAAACCCTAAAGATATTGGAACTTATTTTAATTTGCACACGCCAAACAACGATTTTGTTTCAAAAATTATTACCGTTCAATGCCGCCAAAACACAAACTATGACATTGTAAGATACGCAGCACACCCGTTTTTCTTACAAGGCTATACTTGTTTAGCAAACGGTGAAAATACATTTTATGAAAAAAACAAAAATTTCCAAAAAAGCCTGCATAAAGGCTATATTGGTTTTGAATCAGATTCTCAATGCTTTTTATATACGCTTCATTATGTAAATAAAATGCTTAATTGGCCGCTTAAATATTATAAACACGTTATAACCCCTCTTGAATTTGATGAAATGCAAAAAAGAGAAGACAGTGAGGTTTTATTAAGAATAAAAGCTTCTCTTGCGCATTTGGAAATTAACGGGCCAAACACAATAATCGGCGTTTTACCTGACGGAACTTTATTTGTTACGTGCGATTCCAAAAAGCTTCGCCCCGTTGTAATTGGTTCTGATGACAAAACGGTTGTAATTACAAGTGAAGTTACAGGTATAAACGAAGTTTTACCAAAAAGAAATTTTGAATCCGATATATACCCGAATGAACGTGAAATGGTTGTTATCGGTGATGATTTGAAGGTACAAAGATGGGCACAGTAGATATTTCAGGAATAAACAAAGAAGATTTAACTTGGCAAATTGAACATGATTCAAACAAATGCACGCTTTGCGGCAAATGTGTTGCTGTTTGCACTTTTGGTGCAATTAAAGCCGATGTTCAAAAAAGAAAAAAAGTTATCTCTGAAGGTTCCACACCAACTCCCAAGGTGTCTGAAACAACTGTTCCTGTTATAAAACAAGTTGTAACAAAATCAAAAAATTGTGTCGGCTGCGGAATGTGCGCTAAAGTGTGCGGCAACAATGCAATTAAACCTGTTTATAACGACAGAAACAGAATGAATGTTAAATATAGAGCCCTAAACGCCGAATCCCCCAAAAGAGGCGGCAGAACCAATTTGCACACGGAAGGAAGAACTTTAGATAAAATAAAAGTCGGCAGAATTTCTCAAATGACAGACCCATCTCTAGATGCCATGCGCCATACATTTGAGCTTTTAGCACCCTTTGGAAGGGTAATGCCCCCTGAAAATCTTCCCTTTGAAGTTGATGCTATGGGGAATTTATCTATTACAAAAAAAATTCCGACAACAAGGTGGATTTACCCTATTATTATTGGTGATATGTCAATAGGTGCATTATCTCCAAGGTTGTGGGAAGCAATTGCAATTGCAGTTGCATATCTAAATGAAGTTCATAATATTCCAATCAGAATGTGTTCGGGCGAAGGCGGCATGCCTGAAAAACTTTTAAGGTCAAAATATCTTAAATATATGATATTGCAAATAGCTTCAGGCCATTTCGGGTGGAACAGAATTATAAATTCAATGCCTTATATGACAGAAGACCCGGCAGGCATTTTAATTAAAATAGGCCAAGGCGCAAAACCGGGAGATGGCGGCTTGTTATTGGCAAAAAAAGTTGCAAAACACATTCAGGAAATAAGGGGTGTTCCAAAATCAGATTTATTATCGCCCCCAAATCACCAAGGGCTTTATTCAATTGAAGAAAGCGTTCAAAAGATGTTCCTTTCAATGAATGCGGCGTTTAAATTCAGAGTGCCTGTTGCAATTAAAGTGGCAGCTTCGGTTACATCCGTTTCTGTTTATAATAATTTATTAAGAGATCCATACGACATTGTTGGCGGCTTTTTCTTAGATGGTATTGCAGGCGGCACGGGGGCTGCGCATGAAACATCTTTGGATCATACGGGTCATCCGATTGTTTCAAGGCTTAGAGATTGCTACAATGCTGCAGTTCACCAAGGCAAACAAGGTCAAATTCCCCTTTGGGCAGCAGGCGGCTTAGGAATGAGGGGAACGCTTGCAGCAGATGCCTTTAAGATGATTTGCTTAGGCGCAAACGGTGTATTTACGGGAAGATTAATGCTTCAGATTGCAGGCTGTCTTGGCGATGATTACGGCAGATGCAACGCTTGTAATACAGGTCTTTGCCCCGCAGGCCTTACAACACAAAACCCGATTTTAATGAAAAGGCTTGATATTGATAAAGTTGCACAGAATATTGTTAATTATTTTCTTGCAACAGATATAGAGCTTAAAAAATTAATGGCGCCAATCGGTAATTCAACATTGCCTGTCGGTCGATCAGACGCCCTTGTTACGGTAGATAAAAATGTTGCCGAACGCTTAGGAATACAGCATGTTTGCTAAAAATTAAAGGATAATATGAACACTACTATAATTGATACATTGCAAGATAACAAAAGGCTTTCAACAAAAGAACTTCTCGATATAATTTATGAAAAAATCGAGATGGGATTTAACGATTTTAAAATCATAGCATCAGGCCAGCATGATATAGGCGGGCCTTTGTGGTCAAAAGATGGCAAGCCTTTGGTATTCCACATTACAAACCCCGGTCAAAGGGTTGGTTCAATGGGTATGGCAGGCACAAAAATTATAGTAAAAGGTTCTGCTCCTGCTGATATCGGCTGGTTAAATTCGGGTGCTGAAATTACAGTTTTAGGCGATGCAGGCGATACTGCAGCGCATTGTCAAGCTTCAGGCAAAATTTATGTGGCAGGAAGGGTTGGAACCCGTTCGGGCGCTTTAATGAAGCACGACCCCAAATTTGAAGAACCTGAATTTTGGGTATTAAAAAATACAGGCTCATTTTCTTTTGAATTTATGGGCGGCGGCCGTGCCGTTGTTTGCGGGTATGAATGCGAACATTTGGAATCCGTTTTATCTGATAGAAGCTGCTGCGGTATGGTTGGCGGCGTTGTTTACGTCAGAGGCAACGTTAAAGGTTTAACAAATGACGTTGATATTTATGATTTGGATGAAAGCGATAAAAACTTCTTAAAATCAGGTTTAATGAGGTTTTTAGGCGAAATCGACAAGCAAAATTTATATGAAGAATTAACGGAATTTTCTCAATGGAAAAAAATTCTTGCAAAACCTTATGATAAAAAAGTTAAACAAGTTCCGTATTCAATTAAAGAATTCAGAGAACAAAAATGGGTAAAAGACGGAATATTTTCAGAATTTTTCGGTTCATACAGAGAAGTTATTGATGTAATTAACACGGGTGATAACCGTTTAAGAACCCCTTCTTGGGAAAACAACCTTAAAACTCCGCCTTGCGAGTTTGATTGCCCTGTTTCAATTCCAACCCAAAAAAGAATTGAACTTATAAGAGAAGGCAAGTTATCGGAAGCACTTAATTTAATTTATGAATATTCGCCTTTTCCTGCAAGTGTTTGCGGGCAAGTTTGTCCTAATCTTTGCATGAACAGTTGTTCCAGAAGATATGTTGATGAACACATTAAGATTGCGCCACTCGGTATAAAATCTTTTGAAAATGTTGATATAAAAGTGGTTGAACCCTTTAAAAACAAAAAAATTGCAGTTATCGGTGCAGGCGTTGCAGGGCTTTCTTGTGCTTGGACTTTACAAAAAGAAGGCTACAAGGTAGAAGTTTTTGAAAAGGATGATGAAATTGGCGGCAAATTAAGGCAGGTTATTCCATCTGACCGCTTAAACCAAGACACTTTAAATGCCGAATTAGAAATAATTAAATCTTCAGGCATTAAGTTTAATTTGGGAATTACAATTGATAACGATGAATTTGAAAGAATTCAAAAAGAATTTGATGCAGTTGTTGTTGCAATTGGTGCGCATAACCCTGCAGTTATTCCAATTGAAGGCAAAGAAAGGCTTGTTAAGGGCTTAGATTTCTTAAAAGAAATAAATAAAGGAAACAAAGTTAAAATAGGCAACAATGTTGTAATTATTGGTGCAGGCAACGCTGCAATGGATGTTGTTATAGGTGCTTATAAAATGGGCGCTAAAAATGTTACTGCAATAGACATTCAAAAACCTTTGGCCTTTGATAAAGAAATTGAACATGCAAAATCATTGGGCGCTAAAATTTTATATCCCTGTTTTACGGAAAGCGTTGATGAAAAAGGCGTTCACTTGAAAGACGGAACCCTTTTAAAAGCAGATACTGTCATAATTTCAATCGGCGACAGGCCAATATTTGATTTTATTGATGAAAAATATCTAAATGAAAGAAAATTCCCGCTTGTAAATAAATTCTATCAGTCGGAAGTTTGTAAAAAACTTTTCTTTATTGGTGATTGCACAGGCCAAGGCTTATTCTGTGATGCAATAGGAAAAGGCAGAGAAGTTGCCATAAACATTGATAATTTATTTGATAAAAAAGAATTAAAAGAATTTAAAACAAAAGAAAAAATTTCATTGGATGAAGTTAAATGTGCATATTACCCTGTTTTAAAAGGTTCAGACCTTTATGCAATGGATGTTTTGGATGAAAAAGAAAGGTGCTTGAGCTGCGGCGTTTGCAGAGATTGCAAAATGTGCATGAATTCTTGCCCGAAAGGTGCAATTGAAAGAGTTGAGATGGGTGATGATTTTGCATATATTTCTGACCCTAATAAATGCATTGGCTGCGGCATATGCGCAGGCGTTTGCCCTTGCGGCATTTGGAAGATGACAAGCAACATTGAAAATTAAGCCCTTGGGTGGCTTGCTTCATAAACAGATTTCAATCTTTCCATTGAAACATGGGTGTAAATTTGCGTGTTTGCAATGCTTTGGTGCCCCAAAAGTTCTTGCACAACTCTTAAATCTGCCCCTTTTTCAATTAATTTTGTTGCAAAAGAGTGCCTAAAAATGTGCGGGGTAACGTGTTTGTTTAATTCAATTGAATCCACAACGTTTTTTAAGGCTTTTCTTATAGTTTGGTTTTGAAGCCTGTAGCCGTTATTATTTATAAATAAAGGGTTTTTACCGTTGTGTTCCGTTTTATGAATTAAATTTGAAACATTTTCAATGTAATTTAAAAGAAGCTCTTTTGTTTTGTTTGGAATTAAGACTATTCTTTCTTTTGCGCCTTTGCCAAAAACTCTTATTTCATTTTGTTCCAAATTCAAATCTTCATAATTTAATCCGGATAGTTCAGAAATTCTCATTCCTGTTACCCATAAAAGCTCAAAAATAACTCTGTTTCTAAAGCCTGCGGGGCTTGAAATTTTGATGTTTGTTAAAATGTTTTCAATTTCATCTTCAGTTAAAAAATCGGGCAAACTTTTTGGAAGTTTTGGGCCTTTTGTTGTGTCTGTGGGGTTGTAATCCACAATTTCCATATTGTATAAAAACCTGTAAAAAGCCCTAATAGAAGCAATTTTTCTTGCAATTGTGGTTTTTGTGTAATTTAACTGTGAAATAAAATAAAGATATTCGGAAAACTTTTTGGCATCAATTTCATTCACTTCTATATCATTTGCCCAAATTAAAAAGCATAAAACATCGGCCGAATATGCCCTAATTGTGTGAGATGAAAAGTTTTTTTCCAATTTAAGGTAGTTTTCAAAATTTTTTAAGTAATTTTTTGATTTATTATTAACAGCCATATTTCAATTATACATATATTTTTTAAAATTAATATAAATTAAGTATTTGTTTATTGTAAAAAAAATTATAATATAATGTGGTAATTCCCTATTTTTAAGTTAACATAGATTTATAAAATATAAGAAATGGAATAAAATTGGCTAATAACTTTGAAAGCTTAAACAACCTTGAAGGCAATGTAAGAAAATCTTCCGTTGTGCAGGAAAGAACAGGGCTTGTTGCCGTTCATATGTACAAGCAGTTTTTAGATTTTCAAAAATCAAACCAAAATACTGCAGAAATTTTTATAAGAATGGCAGATATTATGGATCAGGTTGTGGAATCTTTAAAACAATCTTTTAGTGTCAGAAATATTCCATCGGGCAATATTTATTATGAAATTGATTCCACAAAAACCGTTGCAACAATAAACATTTTGTGGCATACAATAAGCTTTACTTCCCGCTTTAATATTGCCCCAAAAGCTCTTCCAAGAGAAGGAAACAACCCGCTTTTTTGCGGCAGAATTTTTGCCATAAACGGTAACTTTGCAAATTTAATGCAAGGAACAAATGATTATGACGGGCAGATGAAAATTTTATTGGATAATGAAATAGCTTCCCTATATGTGCCTGCAGAAAAAAACCAAAGCGTTATTATGACAATTAAACACAAAGATAACCAAGAATATTTCTTATCCCACGTGGATGCGCCCAGAGATTTTCTTTTAAAAGTTATTGAAATTGTTTGTGCGGGCGGCCAATTCCACGAACAAAGCCCAAAAACTAATTTCTTTTTCTAATTTTTTTCTAATTCATAAATTATAAAATTCGGGTTTTTGTTTAAAAAAACTTTTGTAAATTTTATATTGCCTGTTTTTTGTTTGTCTAAATCAAATGTATTGCTCGAAATAGCAATTGATTTTGAATTTTTATCTAAAATATTATAAATATTATTGTAATTAATTTGATTTTTATGGTTGTATATGTTGTTTTTATAGCCATCAGGCGTATATCTTTGGTGGCCAAAAACATCATACATTTTTAAATTTTTAAAATATGGGTTTATGCCAACTGAAATGTCGTTGAAATAATCAAGCGCAACAATTTTATCAACATTTTCAAATAAACCATTCTTTTTAATTACGTTTGCAATTTCTTTTCCTTCGCCAAAATAAACGTAGGGGTATTTTTCAATTTTAAAAATAAAAGTTTCAAAAAATAAAAGTGAAATTAAAATGAAAAATAAAATGTTAAAAGGCTTTTCAAAAACCCCTGTTTTGTTTGTTTCAATGCGCTTTAACCAAATTGCAGCAATTAAAAATATAAAAAAGAACAAATAATGCCACCAGCTCCCCGGGTATTTAAAAATAAATAATGAAAGCATTAGTGAATATGAAACAATAAAAAATAATAAGCCGCTTTTTGAATTTTTAAGATACAAGGGCGCAAAAAACAGATTTATAAAAATTACGGCCGATAAAATTTTTGAAAAAACGAAAATAAAAGGGTTTGTATCACCAATTTCAAAAATAAAGAAAAATGTTATTATTCTTGAAATAAAGTCATTTTTGTATAATTCAAAAAGTTTATATTCCGCCCCAAAAAGCTGAATATAAACTAACATAGCTCCAAAAAATA
>DVKW01000175.1 GCA_018715855.1 Candidatus Galligastranaerophilus intestinigallinarum | reverse complement strand
CCATCCGATTTAATTAAAGTTACCGTATCTTGTGATTTAATCTTGCCGTTTATAATTCTTCCGATTGCAATTCTTCCAACATATTCATTGTAATCCAATGTGGTTGCTTGGAATTGCAAAGTGGCTTCTTCATCGCCTTTTGGGGGCTTAATGTTTTCTAAAATGCAATCTAACAATGGAATTATATTGTCTGATTCATCTTCTAATTCTTTTTTTGCAAATTTATGAAGAGAACTTGCATAGATGATTGGAAAATCAATTAGTTCTTCGTTATCGGTTAATTCCGTAAAAAGGTCAAAAACTTTATCTATTGTGCCGTTTGGGTCTGCCCCTTGTTTGTCGATTTTATTTACAACAAGAATTATTTTTAAGCCCATTTCAAGTGCTTTTGATAGAACAAACCTTGTTTGCGGCATTGGGCCTTCTTGAGCATCTACGATTAAAAGGGCGCCATCTACCATACCAAGAACCCTTTCAACTTCGCCGCCAAAATCTGCGTGGCCGGGGGTGTCTACAACATTAATTTTTACACCCTTATAATTAACTGAAACGTTCTTTGATAAAATAGTAATGCCGCGTTCACGTTCAATGTCGTTATTGTCTAAAACACAAACACCTGCTTCTTGGTGTTCTTTAAAAACACCTGTTTGCTGCAAAATGCAATCTACAAGCGTTGTTTTGCCATGGTCAACATGGGCAATAATTGCAATGTTTCTGATATTTTTCTTTTTCATATGTTGTTAATCCTGATAGTTATTGTTTACTAAAATATTTTATAACAAAAAAACTTAACTTTACTATTATTCTATTTGAAAGTAAAATTTAATAAATATTATTTTAATGGGGGTAGGTTTAAATGGAACTTGATGTTATAAGAAAAGAAGATGTTGAAGTTGCTAATTTAATTGAAGCTGAATTAAAAAGGCAGCAAAATACAATAGAATTAATTGCGTCCGAAAATTTTACATCAACTGCAGTTATGGCAGCTCAAGGAAGCGTTTTAACAAATAAATATGCTGAAGGAAAACCTTATAAAAGGTTTTATAACGGCTGCGAAAATGTTGATAAAATTGAAGAATTGGCAGTTGAAAGGTGCAAAAAGCTTTTTGGTTGCGACCACGCTAATGTTCAGCCTCATAGCGGCGCTCAAGCAAATATGGCTGTTTTTTTATACGCTCTTAAATATGGCGATACCGTTATGGGAATGGATTTATCAAACGGCGGGCACTTAACCCACGGTTCACCCGTTAATTTTTCGGGGCTTTATTTTAACATAGTAAGCTATGGTGTGAACGAAAACGGCGAAATAGATTATGATGAGCTTGAAAAGTTGGCCGTTGAAAACAAACCCAAGTTAATTATTGCAGGTGCAAGCAACTATTCTAAAATTATTGATTTCAGAAGATTTAGAGAAATTGCAGATAAAGTTGGCGCATATTTAATGGCAGATATTGCCCACATTGCAGCGCTTGTTGCAGGCGGAGTTCACCCAAGCCCTGTTCCTTATGCGGATTTTGTAACAACAACAACCCATAAAACCCTAAGAGGCCCAAGGGGCGGCATTATTATGTGCAAAGAAGAACACGCCCAAGGAATAGACAAAGCGGTTTTCCCGGGAATTCAAGGCGGGCCTTTAGAACATGTGATTGCAGCAAAAGCGGTTGCGTTATTAGAAGCTCTTAAGCCTGAATTTATTGACTATGCAAACCAAATTATTAAAAATGCAAAAGTTTTGGCTGAAACCTTGATGAAAGAAGGTATTGATATTGTTGGAAACGGAACAGAAAACCACCTTATGACAGTCAACCTTATAAAGCTTGATAAAACAGGCAAAGATGTTGCAAATGAACTGGAAGAAATCGGCATAACCGCAAATAAGAACACCGTTCCAAATGACCCTAAATCGCCTTTTGTAACTTCAGGGGTCAGAATTGGCGTTCCTGCAGCAACAACAAGAGGGTTTAAGGAAAATGAAATGGTAGAAATCGGCAAAATTATTGCAGATTGCATTTTAAAGAAAGATACAAAAGAAAATTTAAGAAAAAGAACACAAAAGCTTTGCGATGAATTTCCTTTGTATCCTGAACTCTTAGCAAAATGTGAAGCATAAAAAAATAAGGGGGTTTAATTACCCCCTTAAAATTTAAAATTAGTGGTTGTGGCAGCCGCAGTCGCAATCATCACCGCATTCGCATTCACATTCGTCATCTTCCGATAAAATTTTTGCAATTTCATTGAATTCATCGTCATCGTCAATTGTTTCAAAAAGATATTCTTCACCTTCTTTTTTTAATCTCATTAAAACAACTTCGCTGTCTTCGTTTGCTTCTTCATCAACAGGCAACAAAAGCGCATAGTCTTTATCATCAACCGTTACTATGTCTAAAAGTTTTAATTCAACTTCTTCGCCGTTTTCGCCAACTGTTTTAATAATTTGCAATTCTTCCGTATTGTTATCCATTTTGTTCTCCTATATATGATTGTAAAATTATGCAGGCTGCTTTAATATCTACAAGGCCTTTATTTTTTGTATATTTTTTGTTTTCTTTTTTTAGCATTTCTTCCGCTTCAAAATAAGTTAGCCTTTCATCTCTGTATATTATTTCAAAATCATTCTCAAGTTTTTCCGTAAATTTAACGGTTTTTTTGGCCTGAGCGCCAATGGTGCCATCCATATTATAAGGAAGCCCCACAACAATTTTTTTTATTTTATAAGTTTGACAGATTTCTTTAATTTCTTCAAGTGCCTTGTTGTCATTTTCACGAATTATAACCTTTAAACCTGTTGCAAAAAGAAAAAACGGGTCTGAAACGGCAACGCCAATTCTTTTGTCGCCAACGTCAAGCGCTAAAACTCTTTCTTTAATTTCCATTTTTTTCTATCCATTCTTTTTCAACAAAGTTTATAATAACTTTTGCTTTTTTATTTTCTTTTTTGTTTTCGGGTTTGTTAAAAAGCCCGTTTTCTTCTTTTTTGGGCAGATTTAGCATAAGCGCAAATTCATAAACGCTTCTTTTTAAAATGTTTTTCACAAAGTTTTTAAATTCATTTTCATCAAAAATTAAAGAATAAAACGCACTTGCTAATTCCTTTTTGTTGTTTGAATTAAAGCAATATGCAAGAAATTTTAACCTGTTTTTAATGTTTTCTTGTAAAATTTCATTGTTTGAAAATTCTTCTACAAGGCTGTTTGTCTTGTAAATTTCATCATCTTTTAATTTTAAAATTTCATCCATTAAATTTGAAAAATAGGGCGAATTTTTAGAATATCTGAAAAACCAGTTTTCAATATAAGGCGAATTTTCAATTAAATTTTTATTCTTTTCATCTGTTTTTGTCTTTTTAATGTTATTTTCCAAAATTTCATATAAACTTTTATCAACCGGTTCAATGTCATCTAAAAGCCTTTCCCAGCAAAAATATTCATATGGGATAATTTTATTTAATGAAATTCTTTTTAAAGTTAGCTCATATAAAATGGTTTTTGCTTCGTTTGCGGGAATAAAAAACCTTTCTTTTGATGTGAAAAACCTTTTTATAATTGTGTCGTGGTCATTTTCCGTTAAAGATGAAAAACCAAAACAAGAAAAAGGCCCAAGTTCAATGTTTATTGCAATAAAAAACAAAAAACAAGTTCCTTTTAAAGTTTTTCTTGAAATTAAAACTGAAAAATTTGAGTTGCCATCGGGCGTTGTAATGGCAGCGGTTGGTGCTTCAAAATCTTTTAAAAGTTCTTTATAGAAGCTATACAGTTTGTTTTTAGTGTAAAACCCCGACATTTGCATTTTTTGTAAAATTTTAAACGCCTTTTTTTGAATTTTACCTGCTGATTTTAGGCTTGAAAGATATTTTAGCGGCTTATAGGAAAGTAAAGATTTTTGTTTTTCCATTATATTTAAACAAAATTCCACCGTTTCTTTGTCATCTGCACTAAGCACAAGCGGGGATAAAATGTTTATAAGCCTGTCGCCTTCAAAATCTCTTACAACGGAATTTATGAGCTCTTTTTTATCGGGAGCATCAGATGAAAAATAAAAATCCAAAAAGTCTATTTGCGCTTCAGGGTCTATTTTGGCGCATTCCAAAAACCTTGATGTTTCATTATTTATAGCTTCATCAGGGTTTTTTAAATAGCTGTTAATATCTTCAGGGTTAAATTTAATTCCGAGCCCCGATAAAATGTTTAAGAAAAACATTTTCTTTTCATCAGGAATTTTGTTTGAATTTAATTCGTTTAAAATTAATTCAACAAAAGATTCAGGTGCCAAATTTTCAGCTATATATAAAAATGCCCCTGCGCTTTTTGTTGTTTTTATATCTGCTTCTTTAATTAAAATTCTTGCAATAAATTCAAAATCGGCATCTTTAATTGATTTTATCTCTTTAATTACTTTTGAAATAATCCTGTCATCAATTGCATCTAAATTTCTTAAAGGATTAATTATTTCAAATATTTTTGCCTTTATTTGAAGTTTATTTAAAGACATTTAATTTTTTGCTCCCCAAAAAAGATCAAGAATTTTTTGAGCCTCTTTAGATAAAACGCCGTCTTGCAAAATAAGGTATTGAACGGCAATTAGCGTGCATTCCGAGCAAATGTTAACATCAGGCCCCTTTACCATTTTTGGCACTTCCGTATTGGGACGTTTGCAAAAACTGCAATATTCAATGTTTTTAACTTCTTTGTTTTCCGATTTTTGTTTTTTTCCGAAGGATAAAACTTTATGTTCTTTATCTGTCACTTTTTTTACCTTTATTTTCTTATTTTTTTTGCTTTTGTTGAATTAATTATATTTCTTTTCATTGAATTTCTTAATTTTTCATCTAAAAAAGTTAAGTTTGAAATTGTATTTGTGGCTTTTTTAAGTTCTTCTTTTTCAATTTCGCTAAGTTCAATTTCTTCAATTTCTTCCTTAGAATAATATTCAAGGCTTTCATCGCCTTTAAGATAAGATGTTCCGGCTGAAATTTTTTGCCAATTTTTATAATCGTATCTTATATCTTCAATTTCAATGTTAACGGGCAAAAAATAGTTTTTTAATTTTTCAATGAGTTCTTTTTGATAGAAAATTAATTCCTGCATAACTGCAGGGCTTTTCACCGCAACAAGCAATGTTTTTCCTTTTATATCATAAGGTTTTGAAAATTTTGCAAACTTTGCCCCCGTTACATTTTTCCAAAAACTGAAAGCAACGGCCTTTTTAATTGAGTTGGTGCAGGCACTTTTGTCAAAAACTTCTTGTGCCAAAATGTCTGAAATTTTATTAAAATCGCCCAACTTTTATTCCTTCCAAAAAAGGTTTATATTGCCTGATTATACAAAGAATGTTTGCTTAAATCAATTTTTTTAAATTTTTTTAAATTTGTTTTTACATTATTAACAAAACTTAATAATTTAAAAATAAAAAAGCACTTTTTAAAAGTATATCGTTTTTATATATACAAGAGAGATAAAATATAGAAAAACTAAACGAGGATTAAAATGAGCAGTAACCAAGTAGGAAGCTACTATTACACAGCAAGAGCAGGGGAACAATTACACGTTTCTTCACCAATCAAAGAAAGCCAAACAACAGGCGCTAATGAAACTGCACTTCAAGGCTATGTTTCAACAGCTAACCAATCTGCAGTTTTAAGCAACAATTTAAACAAAGCTGTTTATTATAGCGCTATGGCAGGCTTTGCGCTAAACAAAAGCAGTGCAGTAACAAAATTGAATTCTTACAATCAAAAAGTAGAACTCAACAACAGATTAAACCAAAACAAATATTAATTTTGTTTTTAAAGTTTGCTACTGCTTTTTGTTTTTGAAAATATAATAAATATTTTCATTTTTATACTATACTTTTCTTATGCAAAGAATTGAGAACATAAGAAACTTTAGTATTATTGCGCATATAGACCATGGCAAGTCAACTTTAGCAGACAGGCTTCTTGAAAAAACAGGAACCATTGATAAACGTGACATGCAAGACCAGCTTTTAGATACCATGGATATTGAGCGTGAACGAGGTATTACAATTAAATTAAACGCTGCCAAAATGAAATATAAGGCAAAAGACGGCAAAGAATACATTTTAAATTTAATTGATACCCCGGGGCATGTGGATTTTTCTTATGAAGTTTCAAGGTCTTTGGCTGCATGTGAAGGCGCTTTATTAATTGTTGATGCCACTCAAGGCGTTGAAGCCCAAACTTTAGCCAATGTTTACCTTGCAATGGAACAAAATTTGGAAATTATTCCCGTTATTAATAAAATTGACCTTCCATCTGCTGATGTTGAAAGAGTTAAACAAGAAATTGAAGAAGTTTTAGGGATAGATGCAAGCTATGCAATTCCCGTGAGTGCAAAAGAAGGCACAGGCATTGATGAAGTTTTAGAGGCCGTTGTTAAATTTATTCCGCCGCCAATAGATACATCCGATAAGCCTTTAAGGGCGCTTGTTTTTGACAGTGCATACGACCAATATTTGGGCACGATTTGTTTTTTTAAAGTTATGGACGGTTCAATTAAACTTGGCGATACAATTCAATTTATGGCAACGGGCAAAAAGTTTGAAGTTGTTGAACTTGGCTTTTTAAACCCTTTAAGAAACCCTGTAGGTGAACTTAAAACAGGCGAAGTAGGGTATATGGCATGTTCTATTAAAGAAATTACAAGGTTTGTAGGCGACACCATTACAAATGCAAATGCCCAGGCTGATGAGCCTTTGGAAGGCTACAAAGAAGCAAAGCCAATGGTGTTTTCAGGCCTTTACCCAGTTGATAACGACCAATACCACGACCTTAAAGATGCGCTTGAAAAATTAAAATTGAATGATTCATCAATTACATTTGAACCGGAAACATCATCTGCCCTTGGGTTTGGTTTCAGGTGCGGTTTTCTTGGCATGCTTCATATGGAAATTGCCCAAGAAAGGTTGGAGAGGGAATATAACCTAAATTTAATTACAACGGCGCCAAGCGTTATTTATAAGGTTTATAAAACAGACGGCACAATGGTTGAAATTGATAACCCCGCAAATTTGCCCGATGCTCAATATAGAGATTACATTGAAGAACCTTATGTAAAAGTTAATTTATTCACCCCGAATGATTACGTGGGTGCTTTGATGGATTTGTGCGAATCTAAAAGGGGTGATTTTATCAATATGCAATATCTTGATAAAACGCGCGTTAATTTGGAATATCATATCCCGTTATCTGAAGTTATAACGGATTTTTACGACCAATTAAAATCAAGAACCAAAGGATATGCAAGCTTAGATTATGAATTTCATTCATATAAAAGGTCTGATTTAGTTAAAATGGATATTTTATTATCGGGTGAACCCGTTGATGCCTTATCTGTCATCTGCCACAGAGATTCAGCCTATGGCATAGGGCAAAAATTAACAACAAAATTAAAAGAAATTATCCCGAAACAAATGTTTGAAGTTGCAATTCAAGCTGCAATAGGCGGCAGGGTTATTGCAAGAACAACAATTAAGGCAATGAGGAAAAATGTATTAGATAAATGTTACGGGGGCGATATTACCCGTAAAAGAAAACTTTTGGAAAAACAAAAGAAAGGTAAAAAGCGCATGAAATCTGTGGGAAGGGTGGAAATTCCACAGGAAGCTTTTATGGCTGTATTAAGCTTGGGAGAAGAATAAATTGTTATTAACGGGCGTCATTTTAAATGCCTTTATAAGCTATTTTTTATCTGCAATTTTTGGAAGATTTCTTTATTTTCCAATAATCTTTTTTGCTTTTATTGTTTTAAATCTTGAAATTTTATCTTTATTTAAGGCAATAAACGGGCAAAACATTTTAATTTTTTCTTTTTTATTTTTGATTTTTGTTTTATTAATTTGGTTTAAGAAAAATAAACCCATATTAAATCCGATTTCTGATATTATAAATTATTTTGAAAAAATAAAACAGGCGCTAAAAGCTGACGGGCTTTTAATTTTGCCCTTTTTATCTTGGATACTTTTTATAATTATTGCGTTTATATTGGCACTTTTAATTCCGCCAACTGAACCCGATGCTCAAAGTTACCATACCCTAAGGGCTTTATTTTGGCTAAAAGACGGCTTTATTTCTCATTTTGAAGCAACGGATATGAGAGCGCTTTGCATGCCTGTTAATTCGGAACTTTTTTACACCTGGGTTTTGGCTTTGTCTAAAAAAGATATCGGCTTTGGCTTGTTGCAGTTTTTCTCATATTTCCTTTTAATAATGTCTTCTTTCAAAATAATGGAATTTTTTGAAATTGACACTAAAAAAATAATTTGGGCAATTTTAATCTTTACTTCATTTCCTGCAATAATAATCCAAATTTCAAGCACACAAACAGATTTAATTGTTGCCGCTCTTTTTTCCTGTTGTATTTTGTTTGCTTTGAATTATACAAAAGATAATAAAAACCTTTCTTTGTTTTTTTCATCACTTTCTTTTTCTCTTGCATTCGGGGTTAAAACAACCGCCTTTTTTGTTGCTCCCCTGCTTTTTGTTTGGTTTATTTTTCTTTTGAAAAAAGATTTTATTAAATTTTTTGTTTTTTCTGTTTTTAATTTCTTAATTTTTTCAAGCTATAACTACATTTTAAACTATTTAGATTTTAATTCTTTTCTTTCAAATAATGCTTTTCAAATGTATAACAGATTTTTTGGCGGAATTGGCGCATATATCGGCAATATTATTAATTATTTTATTCAATTTATTGATTTTAGCGGTTTAAACATAGGAAAATTTCTAAATCCTTACATATTATCTTTTAAGGCATTTTTGTTTAAATTGTTTTTAATTCAAGATAATTACGTTCAAATTGACCCTATTCAACGTGTAAATTTCGCAATGGATGAACAGCTTGGCGCATTTGGAATTTTGGGGTTTTTAATATTTTTGCCTTGCCTTTTTATCGGGCTTTTTAAAAAACAATTTAAGATTTTTTCACTGTTCTTTTTTGTTCCTTTTTTAATTTTATCAGGTGCTATGCTCTATACTGTTTATGGAATACGCTATATAGTTACTTTTGTGGCACTTTCTTTTCCTGTTCTTGCTTTAAGTTATTTTCAAAAAAACAATATATTAAAAATTCTAATTATTTTATATATGGTTTTTTATTTTAATTATTCTTCCCTGTTTATTCCGGGAAGACCTGTTGTATATTTGTTTTCTAACTTTTTAAAAACACCGGATATTTCTATAATTCAAGATAAAATGAGGGGTCTTGAATATAAATTTTACGGTATAGTCCTTTTTTCTCAAAATAAAGCTTATAAAAGCGCCATTATGCCTTATTGCAAAAATGGCAATAAAATAGGGCTTTTTCCTTCATATGCCCATATTTATTACAATGCAAAATATATGGAATTAACAAATGATTGCACAATAGATGTTATTAACCCGCTTCATATAAAAGATATTGATTTATCAAAATATTCCGCATTGGTGCTTCCTGAAGATAACAGTATTCAATTAAATGTTATTAATAAAAAAGATATTATGAATCCTTTTATTAATTCTGATGTTGCAAAATGCGCATTTGTGGTTTCAGACAGGGCAAATGAAAAAGATAAAAATACGGTTAATGCAGCCATATTTGCAGTTTGCGAGGTTAATAGAAAACATCTTAACAGCTTGGGCTTTTACTATAAATCAAGCTATGATTATGTAGATAGGTTTGACAATTTGGTGAAATATAGAAAGTTTGGGGTTTATTCAAAATAATGCTTTTTATAGGGGTAGTTTTTCAAAGTTTAATAAGTTTCTTTTTAGCTTCAATTTTTAATTTGTCAGCTTTATTTTTCATTTCATTTTTTGCTTTTGTCATATTAAACATTGAAATTTTATCTTTATTTAAAGGAATTTCGGGGCAAAACATTTTAATTTTAACTATTTTAGAATTTTTAATTGTCGGCTTTATTTGGTTTAAGAATAAAAAAATTCCTTCAACTTCAAATTTTAAAGTGTTTTTAATTGAACTTAAAAATTCTCTTTTGGCTGATAAAAGCCTGCTTGTTCTTTTTTTATTTTGGTTTTTTTGTATAACAATTAGTTTTATTTTGGCGTTGTTATCCCCTGTTAATGAACCTGATGCACAAGGCTACCACGCGCTTCGTTCTCTATTTTGGGCAAAAGACGGGTTTATATCTCACTTTGAAATTGCAGATATAAGGTGTCATTCAATGCCAATTAATTCAGAACTTTTTTACGTTTGGATTTTAAGTTTATCTAAAAATGACCTTGGCCTTGGCTTATTACAGTTTTTCTCATATTTTCTTTTAATAATATCTTCTTTTAAAATTATGGAATTTTACGAAATAGATTTTAATAAAAGAATTTGGTCTATCTTAATTTTTTCATCTTTTGCAGGGGTAATATCTCAAATTTCAAGCACACAAACAGACCTTCTTGTTGGTTCACTTTTAACAACATCTTTTTATTTAACCTTGGAATTTAAAAAACAAAATAAACTAAACTTTCTATATTTTGCTTCACTTTCAATGGCAATAAGTTTTGGTGTTAAATCAACAGGAATTATCGCTTCAATTCCCCTTTTAATTTGGTATATTTTTATCTTAAAAAAAGAATTTATTAAATATTTCCTTTTTTTAATTCTAAACTTTTCCATTTTTTCTAGCTACAACTACATTTTAAATTTAATAAATTATTCTTCGCCATTAGGT
>DVKW01000174.1 GCA_018715855.1 Candidatus Galligastranaerophilus intestinigallinarum | reverse complement strand
GTTTTATCTTCATAAAACCCAGGGGCCTCGCCCACAAGAACAAGCTTGTTATTTGGAATGCCGTCTGAAAAAACAACATTTGTTCTTGTTTTAGATAAAGAACATTTTGTGCATTTTAAGCACTTTTGCTTTAGTTTTTCCAACTCTTCTTCCATAAAATTATTATATTATTTTTGCCCTTTCTTTACAATTCTTGCAATCAAAACATCTTTATCAACTCTTATCATTGAAATGTCCGCATATGGGCTGTACATTTGAACAAAAAGAGAAAAGGTATTAAACCTTAATCTGATATAAATTACATCTGCAAGAGAATTATTCAAAGAATCGATAAAATCTCTTGCCCTGTCTGTTAAAGGTGTGAAAGGATACATAACATATTCTTCATCACCTTTTAAATATTTTTTGTAAAAAAGGCCGTAATCTTTTGTATCATGCAGCGCAATTCCAATTTTTAAGCCTTTTTCTCTGTATTTAACAGAATCATAATGCGCATATTGAAAAACATCACCAAATCTTATCAGCATAAGGCCGTTTTTTTCAAAAAAGTTTGTTCCCAAAAAATATGTAAGAAGGAAAAACATTGAAAATAAAAATCTTACAACCGTTTTTTTAAACGGTAAAAATATAATCAAAGAAATTAAAATAACGGCATACGGCAAAACATTTATAAAATAGAAAGATTTTATAATCGGCCTTAATTGTGAAATTAAAAACGCCGAAATAAACACAAAAAACGTGATAAAAAGTGAATAAAAATAGAAATTTAAAGTTTTTTTGTCAATTTCATCAAAAATTAAATTTTTAATTTTTGGAATTAAAATTAAAATTGTTACCAGAAAAATTAAAACAGGCGTTATTGAATTTGTAAAAAGTTTTGAAATCACATCAAACAAACCAACCAGATTAATGCCGCCTATAGTGCCATTGAATGAGGTATCTAAAAGGGCACGGTTTAATGATGTGGTTAAAAAATAAGGTAAAAACAAAATTGCGCCAAATAAATTTGCAAAAAAGAATTTTATAATTTGGTCTTTTTTCATTTTAAAACAGGCAAAAAAGAAATTCCCAACCAAAACAAGAATTTGAAAATAGTGGCAATTTGCCATTAATATTGCCAAAATTCCATATAAAATAAAATCTTTATTTTTGTTTTCTTCAATAATTTTGAACATTAAAATGCCCGAAACAACAGAAAACATTGCAGCAAGCGAATATGTTCTAAATTCTTGAGCAGATTGAATTGAATAAAAGCTTATTGTAAATAAAAACGAAGCTAAAAGTGCAGCGTTTTTTGAAGAGTATTTTTTAACAAAATAATAAATGGCATATATTGTTAAAACCGAAAACAAGCAAGGTAAAAGTCTTAATAATGCTTCATTTTGGCCAAATATCATCTGCCAATATCTTGCCAAAATAAAAAATAAAGGCGGGTTGCCGGGGTCTGTTAAAACAGCACTAAAGGGCGCATTTGGGTTTCCTGCAACGGTTGCCGTGTAGAGTTCATCACTCCAAAAAGCAAAACCGTTATCTGCAATTCTTAAAATAATTCCAAATAAAATAATCCACCAAATTGCATAATTTTTAAATATATTAAACCCAAGGTTTATTTTTTCTTTATTGTTCATATAAATTAAAACAGCAAAAAACAGGGTTATTAAAGGGAATATAAAATATTTCATATTATAAAAAACAGCAAGCGAACTAACCGCAATTTGTTTTATTGCGCCTTTATCCGTTATATATTTTCCGTTTTTATAATATTTAACATTTTTTGGAAAAAGGAATTTTCCTTCTTTATCTTTTTTAAAATTTAAAATATCATCGCTTGTAAAATAATAAAAACTTTTTCCTAAAGATATTGCTATATTATCAATTTGTTTTATATATTTTTCGGGGTTGTTGCCGTCTATTTTAATGCTTAAATTATAAATCGGAATCTTGTTTGTTTCATAAGTTATATAAGAATTTTTGGTTTGCATTATGTAAGGGTCAAGTTCAATTTTACCGGACATTAAATGAACATTTTTAAGAAGGCTTTCATCCATTTCAAAATTTATTCTTGCATCGGCAAATTTTCTGCCTAATAAGGGAATATTGAAATCGTTTTGATGAACAAAAATTGTCCAGACAAAAGAAACAAAAAATAAAACCGTAAAAATTGCAAAAAATAAATTAACAAACCATTTTGATTTATAAAAAACCACTTTTTCCATTCATTTAATTCCTATTTAAAAACTTTTAAAATTATAACATCTTTATCCAGCCTTATAAAAGAAGCTTTATATAATTTGGAAATTTCAATTAAAAAGCTTGGCAAAATGTTATATTCAACTTTTAAGTATATATTTTTCTTATTTATATTTTTAATTAAATTAATAAGTTCATTTTTTTCTTGCGGCATGGGGTAAACAATCAATTCATCAGTTGATAAATTTTTATAAACCAAAGGAAGCATTTCTTTTGAATGCGGAATAATAAGGGCGGAAGATTTGTTTTTATCTTTTATATAATATGAAACAATATTATCAAAATTTAAAAGCCTTGCTCTTTCCCTTTTTATGTAATTATTCGGTGCAAAATATGAAATTATAACTAAAATTAAAAGAACTGTTTTTAATTTTTTATTTTTAAATAAAAAAGGAATTAAAAATAAAGAAATTAAAAAGAAAGGCAAAATTGAAACAAAATAAAAATCTTTTGTAATTGGCCTTATAAATGAAAAAATAAACGTCAAAACAAATGTTGAAAAAATTAAACAGATTGAATAGTTAAAATATTTAAGGTTTTCATTTTCCATAAATTTTTCTTTTAATTTAGGGCATAAAACAAAAACTAAAGCAAAAAGAATAATAAAAATTGAAAATTTGCCCTGAAATTTTTGAATTACATCTATATAAAAATTAAAATCGGGAAAATTAAAATTGTTAAATTCCCTGTTCATTAAGCCTTTTTTAAGCCCTGTTATAAAAAGATACGGAAGAAGGGTTAAAAAAGAAAGAAAATTGACCAACAAAAATTTTATTCTGTTTTTTTGATTAAGAAAAATTTCCCCCAAAATAAAATTTGCAAATAAAATAAACGCCATATAAAAGTGGCAGTTAAAAGCAAGGGTTGATGTTAAAAAATAAAAAATAAAATTTTTATTATTCGGTTTTTCTATAAGTTTAAATAAAATTATTGAAAGCGCTAAAGCTAAAAATATACATAAAGAATAGCACCTTGCTTCTTTTGCTGTTATTAAGGAATAAAGGTTTATAGAAAATATAAAGGCAGCTAAAAGCCCGAATTTTGTTTTATTTAAAAAGAAATAAATTAAAGGAATTGAGAAAAGAGAAAATATTAGAGGAAGAAGCCTTGCAGCTAAAGGCGAAACACCGAAAAGCCCTGTCCAAATTTTAGATAAAATAAAATATAATGGCGGGTTGCCGGGGTCTATAAATGTATTTAAAAAAGGCGCATCAAATCTTCCTGCCATATAAATTGTGTAGAGTTCATCACTCCAAAAATTTGGGGTTAAATCTGAAAGCCTTAAAATAAGCCCCAATAAAATTATTCCCCATAAAATTGCATTATTTTTATATAAA
>DVKW01000173.1 GCA_018715855.1 Candidatus Galligastranaerophilus intestinigallinarum | reverse complement strand
GAAGAAAATTTTAATTTTTTTATTGCTTCTATCCGGTTTAAATTGTGCTGCTTTTGCAGGCGATATAGAAAACTATAAGCAATATACAATAATAAAAACAACAAATAACTATGTGCCCCTAAGAGATGGCGCAAGCGATAATGCTAAAAGGTTTTCTCACCTTGAAAAAGGGGTGAAAATTTTTGCGGATGAATATAAAAATAATTTTTATAGGGTCGATTTAGGCTTAGATAAATATTATTGGATTAATAAAAAAGATGTGGATGTAACATCAAAAGCAATCAAAAAAGAACCTTCCAAAATAGATGAAATTAAAATTTATGAAAACCCGAAATATTACATTGCAAAAATTAAATTAACGGAAATTCCCCATTATAATGAAATTGAAACAAGCAAAAATTCCGTTGATTTTATAATCTATGATTCAATTTTAGATAAAGAAAATTTAATTCAAACAATTGAAACAAATGCCGATTTTAAAATTTCAAAAGATGAATTTAACAACCTTAAAATAAGCTATTTTTCAAATTTGCCATTATCGGGGCACAATGTTCAAATAGATGGAGATAACCTTTTATTAAAGGTTAAAAAACCTTTTTTATATGGTGAAAATAAACCTTTTGAAAACCTAACCATAATTGTAGACCCCGGCCATGGGGGTTCTGAATCAGGGGCAGTAGCATATAATTTAAAAGAAAAAGATATAAACCTTCAAATTTCAAAGAAACTGAAAAAAAGTTTGCAAAAAAATGGCGCAAAAGTTTATTTAACAAGAGAAACCGATGAATACAAAGGTTTATATGAAAGGGTGGATTTTGCAAAAAGAAAAAATGCGGATATCTTTATTTCAATTCACCAAAATTCACTTCCCGACAGAAAAAAAGTGAATGAAAAACACGGAACTGGCGTTTATTATTACAACAAAGAAGCCTATGAACTTTCAAAAGAAATAAAAAATTCTCTTGTTAAAAAAACAGGCTTTAGAGATGACGGAGTTAATTTGGCTTCTTTTGCGGTTATAAGAACAACAGACCCTGTTTCTGTTTTGGTTGAATGCGGGTATATAATTCACCCTAAAGAAGTTAAAAAAATATCAGACCCGAATTTTCAAAAGAAAATTGCAAAGGCAATTACAGTTGGCATTAAAAATTATTTAAAAAACAATTTTTAATTTATCTTACAACGCAAACAGCTTCAGATGCCGAAAATGATGAAAATTTCTCGTCATTGGCATTTGAAAACCAAACTTTTTTATTTGTTGTGCCGTTCAGCATAATTTTTGAATTCAAATATATTGAAGCGGCTTCTTCTAATGTCGGAAGCATCATATCTTTTTTGGAAGATAATTCACTACAGTATTTATCTGCATTTTCATATGAACTTATGCCGCTTTTAAATTGAATATTGTTTGCAAAAACAGGAAGCCCCACTTTTGCTCTTTTCGGGTAAAAAACGGTTGCAAAACTAACATCTTTGCCAAAAGTATTTGGCGCTGCCGTGCCGTTTACATCATAAACAATATTCATGCAGGCTGTTTCTTTGGGGTTGAAATAATTTGGTGCAGAAACCACGTCCGTTGTTTCATCTTCATTTGAGCTTGCGGCAGAATCAAGGTTTTTACAATTCGGGTTATATGCAATCAACATTGCCATTCCGTTTGCAGTTGTTGCAGCCCACATTTTATCATCTCCGTCAAATCCAACCTCGCTGTTTTTTGTCGGAATTTTATAACGTGTGGCAGATGTGATTTCTGCATAATCTGCTTCATCAGACCAGCCGCAACTATAAATGCCGTTTGTTGAATCAGGGTCGCAAATTTTTGAAAATTTAATATATTTTGTAAGGTAATCTTGAACAAAAACGGCGTTTGCGCTTCTGTTGTTTTCGTCATCATTTTCATCTTCAACAGATTTTGCTTTATTTAGCCTTGAATCAATTGTAACCATATTTCTTGTTGCATCTGCTATCATGGTTTTTGCTGTTTGGTGCGCCGTTCTAAACACATGGTTTTTATAATTCACAATAACGCTTGGAATTAAAAGTGCGGCAACAATGCCTATAACAGAAAGAGTTGCCAAAACTTCAGCTAAAGTAAACGCCCCTTTTTTCATACTTGAAAATTACCTTTCATAAAGATTTCATATATTCTTATTTTAACAATTGCAAACCCTTTTTGCAATCAAAATGCCTTTTTAAAATATTTGGTTTATAATTAACTAAAAAGTTAAAGGAAGTGGATTTTGGAAAGATTTACAGGGCTTTTAGGCATTATTATTATAATCGGCATTTGCTATTTAATGTCAAATAACAGAAAAAAAATCAGTTTAAAAACGGTAGTTACAGGGTTTGTTCTTCAATTCCTTCTTGCCGTTTTTGTTTTAAAAGTTCCTTTGGGGCAGCAAATTTTAGCTATTATTGCAAAATGCATCGAAAAAATTCTTTATTTTTCAAATTCGGGTGCAGATTTTGTATTTGGCTTTTTAAATGATTCGCCGCAAGTGATAGATCACATTTTCTATAAAGGTGCTTCTTTTGTCTTTTCAATAAAATTAATTGCAACAATTATTTTTGTTTTAACTATCGTAAACATTTTATATTATTTTGGCATAATGCAAAGAATAGTGGCATTTTTCGCTAAATTAATGTATAAAGTAATGAATGTTTCAGGCGCAGAAGCCTTATCAAACATAGCTTCCGTTTTTGTTGGGCAAGTAGAAGCGCAAATTATGATTCGCCCATATTTAAAAACAGCTACAAAATCTGAAATTTTAGCCTCTATGACAGGCTCTATGGCATGTATTGCAGGGGGCGTTATGGCAATTTATATTGCAATGGGGGTTGATGCAAAATTTTTGCTTGCAGCATCCGTTATGGCAGCGCCAGGGGCACTTGCAGTTTCTAAAATAATTTACCCTGAAGTTGAAGAAAGCCAAACTAAAAACGAAGTTAAAGTGAATGTTGAAAGAACCCATGTTAATTTAATAGATTC
>DVKW01000172.1 GCA_018715855.1 Candidatus Galligastranaerophilus intestinigallinarum | reverse complement strand
GAAACAGATTCCGCCCCCAAGGCAGTTTCGCTGACACCATAGAACCCTAAGGTTTTTAAAAGAGAAATCATTACAGGCTGAGAATAATCATAAACACCTGCCCAAGAAGGCGCAAGAGAAACTATAACTTTTTTGCCTGAAATTAAAAGAGATTTAACTTTGTCTATATCATATCGAATTCTTTTTGCGCTTGACGGGCAAACCCGAACACAATGGCCGCAAGCGATACATTTATCTTTTATAATTTTTGCCTGAGAATCAATAACTTCAATCGACTTAACAAAACATTCCCTAACGCACTTGTAGCAATCATGGCACTTATTTGAAAGCGTATAGACGGGATAAATTTTTTCTTCCATATCAATCTTCTTATAACAACCTAGCCACTTTCATTTTACATTATTAAGGCGCATTTTACAATTTATTAACTATACTTTTAGTTGATTTTGTAGTAAAATTAATCAAAATGTTTGAAAAATTCACCCAAAAAGCTTTGGATATTGTTGTTAACGCTCAAATTGAAGCGGGAAATTCGGGTGCAGATAAAGTTTATTCCGAACATTTTTTAATTGGCCTTGCAGATTCAATGAAAGGTGTTCAAGCAAGGCTTTTAGGGCTAAATGAAATAAGCATTGATGAATTAAAACAAAAAATAGGCAATAAAATTGAACTTAAAAAAGAACCAAAAAACGGCGAATTTATTCCTTTTTCCGAAAGCGCAAAAGAAATTTTGGAAAAAACCATGGAAATTTCAAAGTTTTATAATAATTCGCTTGTAATTCCCTATTATATCGCCCTTGCAATTTTTAATTCAAAAAATTCAGGCGCTTATCAAATTTTAAAAGAATTTAATTTTGATGAAGAAAAAGCAATTTCAAACATTAAAGGGTTATTGAGCAAGAAAAAGAAAAAGAAACAATTCAAACACCCCGAAGAAGACGACAAAACCCAAAAACAAGATAACTTCTTTAAAAAAGTTGATACAATTTTTACGGAAAATAATTTATCAAAACTTTTAAGTTCCGCTAAAGCAAAATTATCCACATACGGTTATGAAATTTTGGGAACGGAACAAATTATTGAATCTGTTTTAGATGAAGAAACAGAAATAACTAAAATTTTAGCCAAATACGGAATTACAAAAGAATCTTTTGATGAAAAATTAAAAAACTTTTCAAATAGAGAAGAAGAATATGGCGAAAGACAAATTATTTTTACCCCAAACGCCTTTAGAGTTATGTTAAATGCCGTTGAAGCCGCAAAAGAAATGGGAAGCGTTGAAATTAAGCCGGAACATGTTATTATAGGTGTTTTAAAGGCAAAAACAGGCATTGCGTATAAAATTATAAAAGAATTAACCGGCTATAAAACAGATTTTATTGACCAATTAACAAAAGATTTAAACACGGGCGCAAAAACCATGCCGGAAACCCTTGCCATTTTAAGGCTTGCAAAAGCTGAGGCTAAAAATTTAAACAAAACAACAATCGGAACAGAAATGATTTTGCTTGGCATTTTGGCTTATAAAAACGGCGTTGCGGCAGAAGTTTTGGACAAATTGGGAATAACCTTAAAAGATGCAAGGCGTGAAGCCCTTAATTTAATTGGCGATGACGTTGAAGAGGGCGATGATACCTCAATGAAATATACCAAAAAGGGCAAAAACCTTTTAGAGATTGCCTATGAAGTTGCAAAAAACCACGGCAAAGAAAAAATTATGTCTGAACACATTTTATATGCAATTACAAAACTAACGGATTGCATTGCAATGAAAATTTTGGAAAATTTGGGAACAGACACATTAGAAATTAAACAAGGCATTTTGGTTGAATTAAAAAATATTCAAATTTAATCATCATTTCTTGAAATTTGAATTCTTCTGTTTTCGCCTTCGCCAACACTTTTAGATTGCAAATTGTATGAATCTGCAAGCTCGTGCTGCAATTTTCTTATATTTTGCGGTTGGGGCTCTAATTCAACAGTTTCTGCCCCTTCCATAACTTTTGCAATTGCCGCTTTTGCTTCATCAAGCGCAAGTTCCGTTTCATCTTTATAATTAACCGTAACTTCTTTAAAATCGGGGTTTTCGGCTAAATGCAAAGCGTCTTTTAAAACTTTTTGAATTTGCGACATTGTATTTGTTCGAACAAAATAAACAGGCAGCCTGTATTCATTTGCTATTGATAAAATTTTGCACCCGCCTTTTGCAAAGTTTTTGTGAGCAATAACAATATCTGCATCTTCAACATTCCTTACAATTTCAACATCTATATCAAGCCTTTCTATTATTTTATTTACAATAGACCTTGAAACTGCATAAATATAAACTTTTTTATGGTTTTTAACTTTTTTAATGTATGCTTGCCTGTTAAATGAAAAATTCATCGGGTTTTGGGTGCGGCTATCAAGTTCGTTTACTTTATCAATTGTTTTTTCAAGTTCCGTTTTTGTTGGAATTTTATCGTTATAAACACCATCTACTTTTCTAATTTCAGGCGTAACGGGCCAGCCCCTTAAAATGCAATCAACAGCTTCTGCCGTGTCTTTATAAACAGCAAGCGTATTTCTGTCTATAATTTCAATTACAATGTCAAATGTGGGTTGTTTTTCCCTTTCTAATACGGTTTTTTGGCAACCTCTGTGTTTTGCTTCCTCGTCACCCAAGGTAACAGAGCTTACGCCACCCACCAAATCTGACATGGCAGGGTTTTTAATTAAGTTATCAAGAGTATTACCGTGGGCTGTTGCAATTAACATAACGCCACGTTCTGCAATTGTTCTTGCAGCAGCAACCTCTAATTCCGTTCCTATTTCATCTACAACTATAACTTCAGGGGTGTGGTTTTCAACCGCTTCAATCATAATATCTTTTTGAAATTCAGGCTGCGGCACTTGCATTCTTCTTGCTTTTCCTATTGCAGGGTGCGCAACATCGCCATCACCTGCAATTTCATTTGATGTATCTACAACAACAACTCTTTTGCCGAGTTCATCTGCAACAAGGCGGCTTATTTCCCTTAATTTTGTTGTTTTGCCAACTCCGGGGCGCCCCAAGAAAAGAATGCTTTTATTTTGCATAACAAAATCTTTAATGCAAGTTATAGTGCCTGTAATAACACGCCCTATACGGCAAGTAAGGCCTATGATTTTCCCTTGTCTGTTTCTTATGGCACTTATTCTATGCAGTGTGCCTGCAATGCCTGAACGGTTATCAGATGTAAATTCGGGGATTTTTGATGTTATATAATCAATGTCATCTGATGTAACGGTGTCTGTTCCTAAATATTCAATCTTTCCGTTCCCAATTCTAACTTCAGGAAGCCTTCCAATATCAAGAACAATTTCAATGGCTTCATCTAAAAGCCCGTCATAGATGTTTCTTTTAATTTTCGGAGGTAAAATTTCAATTAACTTGGTGAGGTCATTTTGAAATTGAACTTCACTCATAAACTTATATATTGCCTTTCAAACAAGCTATTGCCAAAAAAGGTTTATCTATCTATATTATAAACTTTTTTACAATTGAATACAAGATGTTAAAATGCGCTTAAAGCGCATTTTTATTTAAAGTTATTTTATAAAAAATTGCACCAAAATGTATTAATTTGGTGCAATTTTGTTCTTTTTATTATCATAGCATTGTTTTAGGTTTTGTTCAACGGGTGTTATTTTAGCCCGTTTTTTATTTTATTTTTTTTAGGCTTCTTGCTATAGCAATATTTTCCACAAATAGCTACAAATTAATAC